>CBDUDU010000077.1:0-10098 GCA_965366045.1 uncultured Oceanospirillaceae bacterium | reverse complement strand
GGATGGGGTAGAATAAAAACAACTACCCCATTGCTGCTGCGAAGTGAATGCCCAAAATTAATCAAAATCTGTTCAAAGCCATACAACAAACCCATGAGCAGTTGCGCAAGTCTGAACGCAAGGTGGCTGATTACGTATTGGAACACAGGGCTAAGGTAGTGCAAATGCGCATTGTCGATTTAGCTGCCGCTGCGGGTGTGAGTGAGCCTACGGTGGTGCGATTTTGTCGTGCTATCGGGTTTGATGGATTCCAAGGCTTTAAGCTAACCCTGGCCCAGTTTGTAGCATCCAATACCTCCTACGAACAGTTTCGTTTAGACAGCCGTGATTCGGTAGAAGAGTTTAAAGAAAAAATATTCGACTCCACCATGGGTAACCTCATGCGCGTGAAGTCCGATTTAGATGCCGCCAATCTAGAGAAAGCGATTGTCGCCTTAGCACAAACCAAACGCGTAGATTGTTATGGCTTTGGTGCCTCGGCGCCCATTTGTAGTGATGCCCAGCATAAATTTTTCCGCCTTAATATGTCGGCGGCGGCCTATTCAGACCCCCATTTACAAACCATGGCAGCCGTCACGCTACAGCCTGGCGATGTGGTGATTGCGATCTCGCAAACGGGCCGCACCAAAGACTTGTTACACACCACACAATTGGCTATGGATGCCGGCGCTACCGTGATTGCATTGTGCCCCAGTAATACCCCCTTGGCGCAACAGGTTCAGATCCCGTTATACATCGATCTAGATGAAGACAAAGAGCTCAATACTCTTATGTCGTCACGCATCACCCAAATGGTAGTGATCGACGTGCTCGCCGTAGGCGTGACTATGCAGCTGGGCGAAGAAGCCAAGGCGCACCTAAAAACCATCAAACGTTCTCTCAAGAGTTTGCGTATCCCTGCTAAGCGCCCTAAGTAGTTAGTGATGTGGTGGGTGTTAGGTCTATGGCAGGCTTGTCGGCCTACGGGCTCCATTTGCTTGAACCGCCACGCTAAATTCCACAATACCAATCTCAATCACTCGGTCCGCTGTAGCGATCGTTTCTGGCCTGTGGGCTACCATAATACGAGTGACCTTAAGCTGTTTTATATGTTCGTTAACAATGGATTCTCCGGCAATATCTAAATGGATGGGGGCTTCGTCTAGGAACAATACATCACCTTGTGCAACAGGTAATTGATTCACAAAACCCGCTCGAGAAGACTTGACTTTCAGTAGGCCCATTTGCGGCACTAGATAGCCAGACACCATTTCTTTACGGGCAAACTCACCAAAAACCAACAGTTCAATTGATAAAATTGAAAACAAAAATAAGTAAAAGAAAGCGACAAGGTAGAAAATGGGTTGGCGTAATAAAATCGGCCCATAAAGCCGTACATGGTGCTTATCCACAGCTTGTTGACGGAACGGTCCTTGTGCCATTAGTACCCCAGTGCGCTTGTTGATAATGCTAATTTATCAGTCAGTAATATTAAAAATGATAAATTATTGATATTTGATATATAGGGAGTAGTCTATAGTTCTGCTAGGAAATCGTCTAGTAGGAAGCTAAAAATGATTAATTACATGGGGTAATTGTTATGAATGAATTGTGGATGCGTGAAGTTGAATTAGTGAGTGGCGGTAGTAGAGCAGGGTCGTTTCCCGCAGCCCTATCGGCAATGAGAAGCGGTTATCCTATACGGAATATCATCCCCAGTGATCCAAATGGGGCCAATCGCCAGTATTATTCGAATCCAGATCTTGACAATAGAAGGTATGGCACGAATCCGGCAAAAAGGTTGGGCCCTTATGACTAGCGGCGCCTATATTGTGTGATGTTTGAACTGACGAGGTCAAACTGCTGCCAGACATTCTTTAACTGTACTGGCAGTATGGTTGTCTGAAAATCCCCGCAGGGCTGTGGAAAACCCATTTTGTCCTGCTTTAATTGATTATGTTATAACAATAATACGCAGATATCCCCATGAAAAAAATGATTACAAGTAACAGAAAAACCGACGATGGTCTGCTCCAATATAAAAATCAACGATATAATTTCCACCGCTTGTTAACGTTGATTCTGTTTGCCTTTTACTTGACGCCTGTTCATAGCGCAGATAAATACCAGTACGAGTACTTTGAAGGTCAGCACGGCTACTTTAAAGAACTTATATTGGGGCGGTATGCTAATAATAATGATAAGCGAGTGTGGAAGTGGGTTGATGATATCAATATATTTGTAAAAGGAAAAATTCCGACTGTATTAAGCAGGGAGCTAGATAAAATCATTGTCGAACTTAATCATATTTCTGGCCCTATTCGACTCGAAAGAGTTGCTTCAGAAGACCAGGCCAACTACTTTATGTTTTTTGAATCAGGCGAAGCCTATTTGCGTTTTGAGCCTAATGCACCCTCCAAACGGGTCGAAAAAGGCGCCGCTATTTATTTAAATAAAAATACAGACTATGAAATTTCCAACGGCTCAATGTATATTGACCTAGCTATTTTTGAGGATAATACATTTAGGAAATATTGGCTTAGAAAGCTATTAAGCCACTCATTAGGTACTCGGTACCCAGCGCCGTATTATGTTGACAGTGTCTTTAGTTCACTTCCATATAGAGAAATTACATTAAGATACTCTAATCTAGATAAAACCATCATAAAAAAGCTATACAGCAAATGCGTAAAAGCAGGTATGGATAAATATGAGCTAGACGATGTGTTGCTCAACGGGTGTTGACCAACAATTAAAGTATGACATATGGCTATATGTTAAGGCGAATCAAAGGGTCAGGCTCGACTGGTCGGGCCATTGGCCGATTAAAATGGATTGATTGCGCGTTGACGATTAGGCTTCATTAACGTGAGTGTCACATAAACCCCACATTGAATTAATTTAACCGGACATTCCAAGGCAAGAGTGCGACAAGCTTATCCTCTGTGTCGGCGTTGGGCAGGTGCTCAAAGATGTGGGTCAAATATGCGCTAGGCTCTAGTTGATCAGAAATCAAAGGGGGTCAGACTCCATAGCTTACCCCGTTGATCCGTGCCCCGATGTAATGGATTGACTGAATTTTGCGGCCTAGGCCCCATCAATTGTCGGACGACAATTGATGGCCCTTATATACGTACAGTATTTTGCCATATTTTAGGCTCAGGTCAAGGATAAAACCGCCAACTAGCCCAGAACTTGTACTACCGAAAATCACCACAAAGCCGGTTATGTTCGGTATTGGTTAAATATTGCTCTAAAAACATCAATAAAACCCTTAGGCGCAGTGCCATCATTGCGCCATGTCATTGATGTTAACTAATTAAGGAGCTTAGCGATGCCACTACAAGCTAGCCAAAACGTATTTATCACCTGTGCAGTCACCGGATCCGGTGGTTCGCAAGACCGTTCTCCCCATGTGCCACGCAGCCCTGAACAAATTGCCAACAGTGCTATTGATGCGGCTAAAGCTGGTGCTGCCGTGGTGCATTGCCATGTGCGTGACCCAGAAACAGGTACTCCAAGCCGTCGCTTAGACCTTTATAAAGAGCTCACGGAACGTATTCGCGCAGCAGAAGTAGATGTAGTGTTAAACCTCACAGCGGGTATGGGTGGTGACATGGTATTTGGCGATGCCGAAAACCCATTGCCATTACAAGAGGCTGGTACCGATATGGTAGGAGCCAGTGAGCGTGTTGAGCATGTACGCCAATGCCGGCCAGAAATTTGCACCTTAGACTGCGGCACTATGAACTTTGCCGAAGCCGATTACGTCATGACCAATACGCCGGGTATGCTACGTGCC
Organism: uncultured Oceanospirillaceae bacterium; assembly: GCA_965366045.1. Lineage (GTDB taxonomy): Bacteria > Pseudomonadota > Gammaproteobacteria > Pseudomonadales > Balneatricaceae > Njordibacter. Next base: position 6,317 of record CBDUDU010000077.1, on the reverse strand, counting down.
ATGGCAGAAAAAATGACGACGATGGGTGCTCGCATCGAAATCGAAGCCTTTGATACGGGCCATTTATGGCTCGCCAAGCAACTCGTTAGCGAAGGTTTAATTACTGATCCAGTGATGGTGCAGCTATGTATGGGGATCCCTTGGGGTGCGCCAGATGACCTCAATACCTTTATGGCCATGGTTAATAACGTACCTAAAGACTGGGTCATGTCGGCTTTTTCCATCGGTCGTAACGAAATGAACTATGTGGCGGCTGCCGTGTTGGCGGGCGGTAATATTCGTGTTGGATTGGAAGATAACCTATGGTTAGAAAAGGGCGTGTTGGCTACCAACGCTCAGTTGGTTGAAAAAGCAGCCACCATCGCCACCAATATGGGATCTACCTTGATGACGCCAGCCCAAGTACGCGAACTCATTCAAGTCGAAAAACGAGCGCCTTTATCATGAATAAAACAGCAGCCTGTATAGGCGGTGGCGTTATTGGTGGTGGTTGGGTAGCGCGTTTTTTGTTACACGGCTGGGACGTTAACGTATATGACCCTGCAGCCGATGCTCAGCGCAAATTGGATGCGGTATTAGAAAATGCTCGTGCCTCGTTACCTCAGTTATCTGATGTGCCTATGCCGGACGAAGGTCAGCTTACCTTTTGTGATACCTTAGAAGCAGCCGTGGCTAATGCCGATTGGATTCAAGAAAGTGTGCCAGAGCGCCTAGACATTAAGCACGCGGTATTTGCACAGGCGCAAGCCGCTTGCCCAGAAGCTGCCATCATTGGTTCTTCAACTTCGGGATTTAAGCCGTCTCAGCTACAAGAAAACGCTCTGCGCCCAGAGCAAATTATGGTGGCGCATCCTTTTAATCCTGTGTATTTGTTGCCCTTGGTGGAGCTAGTGCCTAGCCCCGTTAATGGCGCCGAAATCATTGAGCAGGCCAAAGACTTGTTAACCGGCGTGGGTATGAAGCCTTTGCATGTGCGTAAAGAAATTGATGCGCATATTGCCGATCGTTTTTTAGAAGCGGTGTGGCGTGAAGGTTTGTGGATGATCAAAGACGGCATCGCCACCACCACAGAGATAGACGATGCCATTCGTTATGGTTTTGGTCTGCGCTGGGCTCAAATGGGTCTGTTTGAAACCTATCGTATTGCCGGTGGTGAAGCGGGTATGGCGCACTTTATTGCCCAGTTTGGGCCTTGTTTAGAGTGGCCTTGGACCAAGCTTATGGACGTGCCTGAGTTAACGGATGAGCTCATTGCTACTATTGCAGAACAATCGGATGAACAGTCGGGGCATCATTCTATTCGTGAGTTAGAGCGAATTCGTGATAAAAACTTGATCGGCATCATGCGCGTGCAAAAGGAAACGAATTGGGGTGTAGGCGAGCTGCTTAATAAACACGACGAACGGCTTAAGCAGTTGGGCTAAAAGTCGTCATAAAACATCTTTTGTTACCCATGATGCTGGTATGATAGGGTCTTTCCTTGGTCCTGCTGGCAATCTAAATGGATATGATTTTACCTGTTGTTACCTCCATATTGTTGGTAATGCTGCTGGGCTACGGCCTGTCCAAAAAACTCCTCGCCGACACCGGCTTCTGGCAAGGTATTTCTCGCCTTGCGTATTGGGTGTTGTTTCCCCTGCTGATCGTGCGTACCCTGGCGCAAGCCACCATAGATACACAAATCGTGTTGCCTCTAGTCTCGGTGTTAGTGGTGGCGTTAGTGGTGGGTTTAGCTTATAGCTTGATCATGTCACGGTTGCTGGGGCAAGACGGACCATCGGCATCCTCTATGGTGCAAGGTGGCGTGCGTCACAATGGGTTTATTGGTTTGGCGGTGTTATTTGACATGTTCGGCATGCCGGGGCAAGAAATGGGTGCCTTGATTATAGCGGTGCTAGTACCCCCCACTAATGTATTGTGCGTGTTTGCCGTGTCGTTATTAACCCGCAAGCAACAATCGCTTTCTGTGCCTAAACTCATCATTAAAGAACTGTCTCGTAACCCGCAACTCATTGCCGTAGGTGGCGGGTTATTACTCAATTATTTTTCGGTATCTATTCCCGGCGTCTTGGATCAGTCGATTGCCATTTTAAGCCGTGCGGCTTTACCGATGTTGTTGTTAAGCGTAGGCGCTAGTTTGCAAATTAGAGCCCTAAAAGGCAACTGGCCGGTGCTAGCTGTAGCCTTAAGTACTAAGTTGATTGTTTTTCCGGCACTTATGCTGGCAGGTTCCTTGTGGCTACAATTGCCGCCACTAGCGACCGTCAGTTTAGTGGTATTTGGTGCTTTACCCACGGCGGTGTCGGCCTTTCCGTTTGCGCAACAAATGGGAGGCAATGCTAAATTAATGGCCGACATTATTACCTTGCAAACCGTGGCCAGCTTGATAGGGTTAACTTTTTGGGCCAGTGTGGCCATGCAAGTGACAGGTTTTTCACTATGAGCATTTCCAACCCATTTGATTTTGTGCAGGGCGATACGCCTGTGTTAGTGAGCATGCCCCATTCTGGTTTGCGGTTAACCCAAGCCGTGACCGATTGCTTAACGCCAGAGGCGCTGGCGTTGCCCGATACCGATTGGTACCTTCCAGAAGTGTACGATTTTTTGGCCGAATTGAAGGTCGGTGTATTGAAGGCGAATTATTCACGTTATGTGATTGACCTTAACCGCCCTGAAGACAACAAGCCGTTATACGCAACTAAAACCACAGGCCTGTTCCCCGACATTTTATTTAGCGAACGTTGCATGTTTAAGGACGGTGCTCGGGTGAGTACACGGCACCAACAGGCGTGTATCAAACACATTTGGCAGCCTTATCATCAGCAATTGAGTAGCGAACTAGAACGTTTGAAACAGCGTTTTGGTTATTCCATTTTGTTTGATGCCCACTCGATTCGTGCTCAAGTGCCCATGTTTTTTGACGGCACCTTGCCCGATTTCAATTTAGGCACTAATGCTGGCGTGGCATGCGCTCCCGAATTGCTAGCCGCGGCAGAGCAATCGTTGGCCGATGGAGGCTATACACAAGTCAGTAATGGCCGCTTTAAAGGCGGTTATATTACCCGCTGCCATGGTCAGCCAGACCAACATACCCATGCTTTTCAGTTAGAATTGTCACAAGCAACCTATATGCAAGATAGTGAAGATTATAGGCTAGATAACACCAAATGCGCGCAAGTTCGTCCTCAATTGAAGGCTTTGCTCTCGGCGCTTGTTGATTGTAATCCACATAAAATTTAAGAGATTGAATATGTATTTAAGTGAATCTGAAATTGATGACTATGAGCGTGACGGTGCCATAGTCATCAAGGGCGTATTTAAACCCTGGATTGAATGTTTGCGCGCAGGCTTTGATAAGGTATTGGTGCAGCCCAGTGAACATGGCAGAGAGAATGTCGCTACAGGTGACGCAGGACGTTTTTTTGAAGACTATTGCAACTGGCAGCGGATCGACGAATTTCAACGTTGGATTTATGACTCGCCGGCGGCCGAAATTGCCGCCGAGGCCACCCGTTCTAAACAAATTCAAGTCTTCCACGAACATATATTGGTGAAAGAGCCTGGTACCGCAAAACCAACGCCATGGCATCAAGACATGCCTTACTACTGTGTGAATGGTGAGCAAACGGCGAGTTATTGGATCCCCTTAGATCCGGTTACCCAAGCCAACACACTACAAGTGGTGTTGGGTTCACATCTTTGGCCCAAGTTAGTTCGTCCTACACGCTGGTCTAGCAACCAACCTTGGTACAATAATGACGCCGACTACATGGACATGCCATCCATTGATGAAAAACAAAATATTTTAGTGCCAGAATTAGAGCTAGGCGACTGTGTATTATTCAACTTTAAAACCGTACATGGTGCACCGGGTAACGCATTAACTAGCCGCAGGCGTGCCTTCTCTACCCGCTTTATGGGTGATGATGTACGTTATGTGGACCGTGGCGGCCCAACTTCGCCACCGTTTGATGGGCTAGTACAGAATAATGGTGAAGCCATGCGCGAAGATTGGTTTCCAGTGGTTTATCCAGGAGTTAATAGTCATGACTAACCGTGCAACAGGTAGCTGCTTATGCGGCGCCGTCAAATATCAAGTTAGTGGCACTTTACGTCCAGTAGTGGCATGCCATTGTGGTCAGTGTCAAAAGGCCAGTGGCCATCACGTGGCGGCAACATCGGCTAAGCGTGAAGACTTTACGCTAATAGAAGAGCAGGGGCTTAAATGGTTTTCGTCTTCGAAGGGTATTCGCCGTGGGTTCTGCCAGCAATGTGGTGGCAACCTATTTTGGGATAAATCGGACTTACCTACCATTTCTATTTTTGCAGGCAGCTTGGACCAACCTAGTGGGCTAGAACTAGTGGAACACATTTACGTGGAAGAAAAGGCCGATTATTACCAAATCACCGATGGCTTGCCACAGCGCGAAGGGTTTAGTCTGGCTGCGAAGGTCGACCATGGCCAATAAATGCCCTAGCTGCGAGTTTAAAATCACTGCTCGAAATCAACTATGTGATGACTACCGAGACCCGGTTAAGGCCTATGGTTGCCCGGCGTGTGGCACCTTTTATTTATTGCCTGCGACTAACCGCAGTTGGCGTCGGCGTTTTATGATCTTTTTAGCGCTAGTGAGCTTTAATGTTGCCTTGAGCGCTATTTTTAGCTTTGTGAGCGTGTCTTCCATGTGGCTCGAGGCGGGTTTAGTGGCTCTCTTCGTGGTGGCTATGCTTGTGTTTCTCCGCTTTAGGCCGGTAGCGTTAGTGGATTCAGGGTATCGCTCGGATCAGCTACGTGAGTGAGGACTTTATTGTTCCTCTATGCGGGGAAGAGGTGACCATTTTGTATGTGGATGAGGCGATTATCTTGGTCGACAAACCTAGTGGATTGTTGTCTGTGCCGGGCAAACACCCATTGAATAAAGATTGTTTGATTACCCGTGTGCAGCAAGATTACCCAGACGCATTGATAGTACATCGGTTAGATATGGATACCTCTGGAGTGATGGTGTTGGCGCGCGGCAAAGATAACCTGTCCCACCTAAGTAGGCAGTTTCAAGAGCGTCAAACCCAAAAGCAGTATTTGGCTTGGGTCTATGGTTTGGTGCAGGGTAATGAGGGAGAGGTGAACTTACCATTATGTTGCGATTGGCCAAACCGCCCCAAACAAATGGTGGACCATGAACGAGGGAAGGCATCATTGACCTATTTTGAGGTGTTGGAACGTCGTGGTGAAAATTTACAAACAAAAGTTTTACTGAAACCGGTGACCGGACGTTCGCACCAACTTAGGGTGCATATGGCGGAACTGGGCCATCCCATTAGCGGTTGTGGTTTTTATGCGCATGCTGCAGCCTTTGAGCAAGCACCAAGATTACAATTGCACGCATGGAAGCTGGCCTTTAGTCACCCGGTGACGGGTGTTCCCGTGCAACAAACGGCCCCAGCCCCTTTTTGAGCTTATGGGCTTTAGATGGGGTTACACGTAGGTATTGATGACACGCCACAACTCGTCTTCCGAAAACGGCTTGTGTACGTAATCGGTAATGCCGTAAGCCTTGTCTTTAACACTATCCACCCGCTTCCAAACCGTCTGCTGCAAGATCAATATGCACTTCACCAAAAGTAAGAAATTCATAGATAATCTCGCGATTAACTAAGTCATCCTCTACTACAAGCATATTGATATTAGGCATAGGACTACTCAGTAAGTGATTAGTAACGGCCGTATTGGACCTTGAATCGGCGGCTTTGAAAAACTGTAGTGTAATTTGAGGCTAGTGATTAGCTAGCTTCAAGACACTTTGCCATACATCAGCATCCAGCTCTACCGCCTCGGGCAGCACCTTTTGCGACCCAGGAAGGCGTGCGCCAGGTTGGCTAGTCACAGCTTCTGAAATGGCAGAAAGCTTGTCCCAGAACAGATCGCCAGATACGTTGGTAGGGTCAATGATGATATAACATTGACCTAAATCGTGGGGTTGGCCTTCGGTGGCTTTAAGTGGTTCTAGCTGGGTGCTGGTGCTGCCACCAGTAAATGCAGCGGCAAGGATTTCTGCCATTAAACCAAAGCCGTAGCCTTTATAGCCACCAGAAGAAACCAAAGAGCCGCCTTTTAATACAGCGTTGGGGTCTTGTGTGGCTTGTCCTTTGCTGTCTACACCCCAGCCTAAGGGGATTTCCTCACCTGCGGTAGCGGCCATGTTGATTTTGCCAATCGCAATGGCACTAGTGGATTGGTCAAACTGCATGGCCAGGCCGCCTTTACCATCGGGCACAGACATGGCAATAGGGTTAGTGCCTAATACCGCTTTGGTGCC
>CBDUDU010000076.1:0-10200 GCA_965366045.1 uncultured Oceanospirillaceae bacterium | reverse complement strand
GTTTGTAGGTCATCCATTTCTCGAACGCCAAAGCTGATTTCATCACCATCGTTCAGGTCATGAGCCCTCACACTACTAATTAACAGGCCGTAGCCTGCATCTTGCAACATTTCAGCTTCTTCAAACATATAACTGCGGTCGGCCTTAAAGCCATGTTGCAGCATAACGTAGGCGCCATTGTGAGCGCTTGAGAAGTAGCCATGTAATTGTTGGCCGTCCTGATTAATGCGCACAACCTCACTCACTTGGAGATCAAAGTCATTCAGCGAGTGTTTGGGCGGGCTACGAGTTTCCAACGGGTAGTGCACCAGATCGTTGGCTTGCTGATAGGTCACCCACAAAAATGCGGTCACTAAAACGGTGCTAACAACAGCCAAAAACCACTGCATTATTTTTTTCATATGTGTTCCTAGCTACATTGTGAGTAGCAAAAGCAACCCACCAAATGATCGTTAACCATGCCTATGGATTGCATGTACGCATAAATACCTATGGGACCAACAAATTTAAATCCGCGGGCTTTTAAATCTTTGGCAATGTTGGCGGAGAGTCCGGTTTGGGCCGGAATTTGGCTGTCTTGGGTAAATTCGTTGACGATGGTCTGGCCATTAACAAAACCCCATATATAGGCATCGAAACTGCCAAATTCTTGCTGCACGGCAATAAACTTGGAGGCGTTATTAACCACACTTTGTACTTTGAGGCGGTTGCGAATAATGCCTTGGTCTTGCAAAGCGTGAGCAATATCGTCAGGTGTGAAGGCCGCTAATCTGGCTAAGTCGTAGTTACAAAACACACGCTTATAGTGATGGCGCCGCTTGAGAATGGTGATCCACGATAATCCGGCCTGCGCACCCTCCAACACCAGCTGTTCGAACAGGCGCACATCTTCATGCACCGGACGCCCCCACTCTTGATCATGGTAGGTGACGTATATGGCGTCTTTTGTAGGCCAACTGCAACGCGTAATTTGCTCTGAATGCATTATTGTTCTCACTCCATTCCAAGGTGGCATTATCATATGCAGTTATGACGAAAAAAGAAATCAACTATGGGAAAATCGAACCCAAAGCATACGACTATTTAGCACTTTATGGTATTATAGGCGTCCGTTTTTAATCTAGTGATTTAGCACATGAACTCATTTTCTCGATTGCTCGTCGGCGCAACCATCGTTGCCATGTGCGCTTTACCCGCCCATGCCGCAAGCTTTAAACAAGCCAAAAAGCACTATGCTGCAGCCGATTATTCTGCTGCCATTACAGAGCTACAACCACTTGCCAAAGCTGGCAATGCGAATGCGATCAATTTACTCGGTGAAATGTATTTACAAGGCGTGGGCGTGAATATCGACATCGCCCTAGCTAAAACCTATTTTGAGGCGGGTGCTCGCGTGGGGCACCTGGCTGCATTGGCTAATTTAGGCGACATCCTTAACCGTGAGTACAAGGTCGAGCTGATCACCCTCGAACCATTGGCTAAATCGGGTAATGCCCAAGCGCAAAATCGACTGGGCCGCATGTACGAATTTGGCCAAGGTCACAACATTAACCCACAAGCTGCATACACTTGGTATAAAAAAGCCGCCGACCAAGGCCACATGGACGGCCGCATGAATTTGGCACGAGCCCACAACTTTGGTTTGGGCACTGAGCAAGATTTTGTTAGAGCCGAAGCCGGCTATTTAGCTAACGCCAAGGCCGGCCACATCGACAGCATGTTCTTTTTAGGCACCATGCACTTTGCCCAAGTTAGCCAAGCCGGTTTAGATTCTGATCGTCAGGCGTATGCATGGCTCAAGGTGGCTGCACAAAACGGTCACGCCACAGCGGCCGCTATGGTGACGCGTTTGACCATCAAACTAGGAGACAACCTAAGCCAAGGTGATGCTTTGTACCAAGAGTACGCCACCAGCTATACAAGCACTGCGGTCAACTAATATGAGTCGACGTTTTAAAAGCCATAATTTGCCCAACGCCAGCTTAGTAAAGCGCCTAATGGCAATGATGTACGACACATTACTCGTCGTCGCTGTTTGGATGCTGGTAGGTTACGTGTTTATAGCATTTAACGATGGCGAAGCGGTGTCGGGGCCGTTATTTAACAGCACCATTTTTTTGGTCACCTTTTTGTTTTTTGCACTGTTTTGGACCCGTTCCGGACAAACTTTAGGTATGATTGCTTGGCGACTTCGAGTAGAGACGGACGAAGGTCAGGCGCTTGACGCTAAGCAGTCTTTATTGCGCTTTATGGGTGCTATATTCTCTGCCCTAGCCTTGGGTTTAGGCTACTGGTGGATTTTGGTCGACGCCAACAATCTCAGCTGGCATGACCGCTGGTCGAACAGCCGTATCGTACAGCTGCCAAAACAACCATAACTAACCGGCCCTGCGCAGCAGCCACGCGCCACCCGCCACACAAACCATGATCGGCAACAGATAGGCCAGCAACGGGGTAAAGCCAAACACGCTACTGGCTGGCCCTAGCACTTCTTGGGCATAGTTAAAGGCCAAGCCCACTATTACACCCACCAGCACACGCTGACCTAGAGTCACCGAACGGGTGGAACCAAAAACAAACGATATAGCCACAAACACCAAGGCCAAGGTGGCCAGAGGCTGGAGTATTTTTTTCCAAAAAGCGAGCTCGTAGGGCGCCGCATCTAAACCACTTTGATTTAAGTACTGGCTATAACCCACAAGGTCTGTAATCGCCAAATGCTGCGGGTCCATACTTAAGATCGATAACAAATGAGGCTCCAAAGTAACTGCCCACGGTGCCTGTGAGTGGGTCAGCTGCTGCAACTGCTGATCTTTAAGCGCGACCACCTGTATGTTATGCAAAGCCCAAGTGCCATGCGTATAGACAGCCCCTTGTGCAAGCAGTGTTTGCTGCCAGTCTTGTAGTTCAAAACGGTACCGCGAGATGCCCTCTAAGGTGCCATCAGTTCGAACCGAGCGCACAAATATATAATCTTCATTATCGCGCAGCCAGAAGCCTTTGCTAGACGCCACCCCCTTATATTGGGCTTGCTGAGCCTCGGCCATTTGCTGGCTATTAGGGGCCACAAACTCACCCATAAGGCCTGCAAAAACCACAAATACTGCAACCGCTTGCACTACCGACCGGACGATACGCAGAAGCGATACTCCCGCGGCTCGCATCACCGTGAGCTCACTATTGTTAGCTAATGTACCTAAGCCGACTAAGCAGCCCACCAACACCGTTAATGGCATAAACTCATACACCCGCCTAGGCACAGTTAAAGCAATATAAGTCAGCACTTGGCTAAAACTAGCACCATGGTCGAGAGCATCTAATTCACTGCCCAGTGCCGTCATTAAATCGAGCCCAAGAATCACCAACAGCACTATGGCCACTGCCGCCCAGATGTGTTTTGCGATGTACCAATCAAGTAGGCGCATGATGATTTTCCTGATGTCGTAAACGACCAACCATAGAACGTATAAACGGCCCTGCAAATAACAATAACAAGCCTATAACCAAGAAACCTGCATGCAAAGCCACAATTTTAATATCGGCACCCGCCAAGCCTTTAGACATGTCATCTCGAAAACTGGTGAGTGCCGACAAATACATTAGGTAGACTAAAATGGCTGGCAGTAGTCGCGTAAAGCGGCCTTTACGTGGGTTTACTTGGCCCAAGGCAATGGCGATAAAACTCACGACAAGGGTCATTAGCGGCAACGAAACACGCCAATATAGTTGCGCCCGATGGTCGGCCACAGGGGAACCTATTAGTAAATTTGTAGGTAAAGTAAACCCGCGAGTAATATTAATTTCTAACTCTTTGGTATAGAGTCGTACTGCTAACTCTTCAAAGTGAGTGATGGTGTAATCTAACTGCCCGGGCTCGCCTTCGGTTCTAGAGCCATTTTTTAATAATAAATAACGGCTTTGAAATTGTTCATCGAACACTTGCCGTGCCGATGTAGATTTAATCACCACCGGCGCCGCGCCTGACGCCGGGCGATTAAAGACAAATACATTTTGTAACTGTTGGCGGTCATCGCTCATGCCTTCGGCATAAATTACCTGGCGCGCTATATTGCCTTGAAAACGGCCAGCAACAATACTATCGAACTCGGCTTCGTGGGATTGTTGGTACAACACCTGCTCTACGTTACGGGAGGTTTCAGGGGCCAGCCAAAGGCTTAAAAAAGCCACTAGCAAGGCCAGAATAGACAAAGGAACTAACACCACTTTAACCAGCTGCGCTTGGCTCACCCCATTGGCAAACAATACTGTCAGTTCGTTATCAACACTCAGCCGACCCAAGGTTAACAACACTGCCAAAAAACCACCCAGTGGCAACAAAGTGCTCAAGTACGCAGGCAACAGGTTGATGATAATTTCCACCACCGCTTGGGCATCGAGCTCGCCGGTCACCGCTTTACTGAGGTAGTGGGCAAAGCGACTACTAGAAATAATAAGCAGCAACACCATGCTCACGGCTAAAGCACTAACCAGCACTTCGCGGTTGATATAACGAGTAATTATAGACAAGGTGACGGCTTCTTTAGGTACGTATAGCTGAACAATGGCCTAAGTGTATCAGATTTAATACCATTTAAAGCCAATACCCCACTAGAGCCTAAGCTAAATTTGGCGTAGAATTTTGACCTGGCTTCAAACTCTGAAGCAACCTCAATATCGACCACGCTGCCACGCACTTGTCTTGGAGACAACATGGAATTTTCTTTACAACAGGATGCCTTAGATTTTAACACCGCATCTAGCCTCATTTTACCTTTGGCCGCCATCGAAGATAGCGAACCCGTTCTATCAGCTAGTTTAGAAGCAGCTGACCAATTGCTTAACGGCGCTATTCGCCAAGCGATAAACAGCGGCGACTTAACCAGCAAGTTCAAAAGCAGTCAATTATTTTTGCATCCGGGTGCTGGGCCAGATCGCATCTTAGTAATTGGTTCTGGCGACCCCGCCAAGCTTAACGGCCGTAAATTTGGCCAACTGACACAAGCTGCTTGGAGTCAAATTAAAACCAACCCTGGCACCAGTGTACTAAACCAGCTAACTAACGTAGACAGTGCTGACCTAGACACAGCCAGCAAGGTACGCTTAAGCATAGAAGCCTTAGTCCAAGCTTGTTACCGCTTTGACCAGTTTAAATCAGATGCCAAGCCACAGCCCACCTTGCCTAGCATGACCTTGATTGCCGATGCCAGTAGCCAAACTCAACTTGAGCAATCCACAGCCACGGCCCATGGCATGGACCTATGTCGCGACCTAGGCAACCTTCCAGGCAATGTGTGTACGCCAAGTTACCTTGCCGAGCAGGGCCATAAACTGGCCGCTAATTCCAGCAAAGTAACCACCCAAGTATTAGAAGAAGCCGAGATGGAAAGCCTGGGCATGCACTCTTTATTGTCTGTAGGTAAAGGCAGTGCCGAACCCTCAAAATTGATCATCGTTAACTATCAAGGCGGTACTGAAGGTGCAGCACCTCACGTACTCATCGGCAAGGGCATTACCTTTGATTCGGGCGGCATTAGCATAAAGCCTGGCGCAGGCATGGATGAAATGAAGTATGACATGTGTGGCGCAGCTAGCGTTATTGGTGCTATGCAGGCCATCATCGATATGGATTTAAAGGCCAACGTGGTGGCAATTCTTGCCAGTGCCGAGAACATGCCCTCTAGCACCGCCTCTAAACCCGGCGACATTTACACCACTATGTCTGGTAAAACCGTAGAAGTGCTCAACACCGACGCGGAAGGCCGTTTAGTATTATGTGACGCCCTCACCTATGCCGAACGATTCAACCCCAGTACTGTAGTTGACGTAGCCACCCTCACCGGTGCCTGCATTATCGCTCTTGGCCATCATACCAGCGCGGTATTAAGCAACGACGACGCCTTTGCTGCGAGCCTAATGGATGCTGGCAAACAAGCCTTCGACGCGGCTTGGCAGTTGCCTATGGGTGAGGAGTATCAAGAGCAGCTAGAAAGCAATTTTGCCGACCTAGGCAATATCGGTGGCCGCTCAGCGGGTACTATTACCGCCGCTTGCTTCTTGTCTCGCTTTACCGAAAGCTATACTTGGGCACACCTCGATATTGCCGGCACTGCCTGGACTTCTGGGGCCAAGAAAGGCTCCACAGGCCGTTGCGTTCCGCTACTGGTTCAGCACCTTGTGAATCAGGTATAGGCATGCAACGGGCCGATTTTTATCAGCTCAAGTCCGACGATCCGGCCAGCCGCTACCCGCTGCTGTGCCGCTTGTTGGAAAAAGCCGTAGGCAGCGGCCAAGAGGTATACATTCAGTGCCGCGACGACGCTGAAGCTAGCCACCTAGACGAATATATATGGGCCTTTAAACCAGATTCATTTATTGCTCATATATGCGCTGGCGATGCAGGCGCAGCGCCGGTCGTTCTCGGCCACCCGAACACGCCCGAAGACACATACCCAAAGCAGCCTGATATTTGCCTAAACCTGAGCCAGCAACTGGCTCCTGCGGTGTTTGAACGTATCATCGAAGTAGTGATCCAAGACCCAGAAATGGTCCTCATTACCCGCCAGCACTACCGCAGCTATCAGCAGCAAGGCCGCAGCATGCAGTACCACAAGCTTTAGCTTGCCAGCTGACGGTCTGCGATCAGGCTAATCATTTCAAACATAATGGCAGTAGCCACCATAGAAGTAATATTATTAGGGCTGTCTTTGGTCGGCATTAAACACACCACGTCACCACCAATGATATTCATACCGCGGGTGGCCTGCAGCAACTGCATCACTTGATCCATCAAAAACCCTTGACATCCAGCCTCAATGTTAGACACGCCAGGGGCCACGGTAGGATCCAAACAATCCAAATCAAAGGTGATGTACACGGGCCGATTACCAATGCGCTGCTGAATGATATCAATGCTTTGCTGCGCACCAATTTGATTATACCGATCCATGGTAATCACCTCGTAGCCATGCTCGTAACTCGGCTGTAACCAATCTAAGGTGCGAGCGTTACCACGAATACCCACCTGCACACTGTGGTGAGCGTCCACATTACCTTGCTGCACCAAGTACGAAGCCCAATGGGCGGCCGATTTTTTAGCCCCTAAAAAGTGTTTCATATTGCTAAAGCAGTCGGTATGGGCGTCAAAATGTAAGATACAGGCGGGTTGCCCGCCAGTGAGTTTCGATTGAGGACCACCTAAGGCTTGTAAGATGCCGCCCGTCACCGAATGGTCGCCACCCACAGACACAGGCCTCGTACCCGCTGTATCTATCTTGGCATAGTAGTCGGTAATATGCTGGATAGACACTTCATTGTCATTCATGTGTGTCAGCGGCACATCACCTAAGTCATTGATACGGCATGCTTTCCAAGGGTCTAGCTCAAAATTCATATGTACACGGCGGCCATTAGCCGACACATTACGCACAGCTCTGGGCCCAAGGTGCTGGTCTCGCTCGGTGGTACCGTTGCCACTGCTGTGAGGCACACCTACTAAGGCGATGTCGCAATCATGAGGGTTGGGGTTATGAGGCGCCCGAAACAAGGTCGCTACACCGTACCAATACAAGGCGTCCATAAAGGCGTTTTGATTACGGTCAAACTGGGGTTCGGTGGGTTGGCTCATGTTAGGTCTCTATTATGCAATCAAGAACCATGGTTTTACCTTACACCTGCTGGATCGGTCAACTTTTCTACAGGCGAAAAAAACGCCACTATAAAGTGGCGTTTTCTCAATGTTATTTTCTTAACGAATTAAGAAGGAACAACATTGTTGGCACATGGGCCTTTTTGGCCTTGGCCAACTTCAAATTCTACGGCTTGACCGTCGTTCAAAGTGGCGTAACCGCCGCCATTGCGGATTTCAGAATGGTGTACGAATAAATCCTTACCACCGTCTTCTGGAGTGATGAAACCGAAACCTTTATCGGCGTTAAACCACTTCACTGTACCTTTGCTCATATCTTTACTCTTTGCTACTAAATTAATTTGATAAACCGCCTTCATCTGCGCGGGTTCTCAAACAGATGACATCTGTTACTGCGCAAATTTACGGTTATGGGTCTACACACATAACGGTCAGGCTAGTGCGAAACAAAGTTTAGCACCTTAAACTAAGAAAAGCCAATAAATACGCAGACAGCCCTGCTGTAATACCTTTACCTTAACCGCTGTCGCCTAAATCGCCTGAATTTTAGCCACTTGTTGCTGCAAGGTACTCGCTGCAGATTCTGCATCCCGTAACTTCGCACGTTCTTTTTCAATGACTTGCGCAGGCGCTTTATCAACAAACTTAGCGTTACCTAACTTACCACCAAGGCGTTTAATTTCACCCTGCAGCCTACCTAGCTCTTTGTTTAAGCGCGCAAGCTCGGCACCTTTGTCGATGAGTCCAGCCATGGGCACTAACACTTCTAGCTCACCCACGAGTGCGGTTGCACTCAACGGCGCTTCCGTGCCCACATCTAGCAAGGTGATGCTTTCTAGCTTGGTGAGTTTAATGAGGAACTGGCTATTACTGCGTAACCGTTCCTGATCCGCCGCGCTGGCTTTGTTAAGCAATACAGGGATAGGTTTACCCGGAGCAATGTTCATTTCGCCTCGGATGTTACGAATGCCGTCAATAATGCCGCGCACCCAATTTAAGTCTGCTTCGGCGGTTTCATCACGTTTACTGTCGTCTGGCACCGGGTAGGGCTGCAACATGATGCTGTCGCCCTCAGTGCCTGCCAAACCTTTCACACGCTGCCAAATCTCTTCGGTAATGTACGGCATGAGCGGATGCGCCAAGCGCAACACGGCTTCCAATACCCGCACTAAGGTGCGACGCGTACCACGCAATTGCTCCGCAGTGGCATTGTCATCCCACAATACGGGCTTAGACAACTCCAAGTACCAATCGCAGTACTCGTTCCAAATAAAGTGGTACAAGGCTTCAGCAGCATGATCAAAGCGGTACAGACCCATAGACTCGATCACTTTTTGCTCGGTTTGCTGCAAGCGTGAGCGAATCCAGCGATCGGCCAAACTTAGCTCAACCTCACCACCGGCTTGACCACAGTCCTGCTCTTCGCAGTTCATCAGCACATAGTTGGTGGCATTCCAAATTTTGTTACAGAAGTTTCGATTACCTTCGATACGGCCCAGGTCAAACTTAATGTCACGTCCTGTTGAGGCCAACGAACATAAGGTAAAACGCAAGGCGTCAGTGCCATAAGAGGCAATGCCGTCTGGAAAGTGCTTTAGGGTTTGTTTTTCGATTTTTTTGGCCAACTGCGGCTGCATCATGTTGCCAGTGCGCTTTTCGAGTAGCGCATCCAGCTCAATACCATCAATCAAGTCGAGTGGATCAATGACGTTACCTTTCGACTTGGACATTTTGTCGCCATCTTGGTCACGCACTAGACCGTGAACATACACGGTTTTAAACGGCACTTGAGCTTCGCCGGTTTCGTCTTTGGTGAGGTGCATGGTCATCATGATCATGCGTGCCACCCAGAAGAAAATAATGTCAAAGCCAGTCACCAACACCTCGGTGGGGTGGTATTTTTTTAAGGCTTCGGTGGCGTCTGGCCAGCCTAGGGTAGCAAAGGTCCATAAGCCAGAAGAGAACCAAGTGTCGAGCACGTCTTCATCTTGCTTTAGATTAATATCGCCCAGCTCGTGCTTATCACGCACTTCTTGTTCGCTGCGCCCCACGTAGAAGTTGCCTTCGTCGTCGTACCAAGCAGGGATACGGTGGCCCCACCAAAGCTGACGCGAAATACACCAATCTTGAATGTCACGCATCCAAGAAAAATAAGTGTTTTCCCACTGCTTGGGCACAAATTCGATACGCCCATCTTCTACCGCTTCAACAGCAGGTTCAGCCAATGGCTTAGTGCTCACAAACCACTGGTCTGTTAACAACGGTTCAATAACCAGACCAGAGCGATCACCACGAGGCACCTTTAAGCCATGACCTTCGATTTCTTCTAACAAACCAGCCGCATCTAGGTCGGCCACCATTTGTTTACGGGCATCATAACGATCCAAACCACGGTATGCGGTCGGCACCGTTTCATCATGTTTTTCAACCACCTTACCAGCGGTGGTATATACGTCCGGCACCTGCACGATGGCAGCATCGTGATCCAATACGTTAATCATACCTAGGTCGTGGCGCTGACCCATGGCGTAGTCATTAAAGTCGTGGGCTGGGGT
>CBDUDU010000075.1:0-10300 GCA_965366045.1 uncultured Oceanospirillaceae bacterium | reverse complement strand
CTTAAGTCTACCGGTATAGAGTGGCAGGACATACAAGATCAAATTGCACCTGACCGTATCGCTGTATATGCCAGCAACTCCATCGGCCAGCTTGATGAAGCAGGTTTTGGTGGTTTGTTAAAAAATCCGAGCTCAGGCAAGCGCATCACGTCTAAACAAATGCCCCTGGGTTATGGTCAAATGCCAGCCGATTTTGTCAATGCCTATTTATTAGGCAGTGTTGGTGCCGTCGGTTCAGCCTTAGGCGCGTGTGCAACCTTTTTATATAATTTGGGTAACGCCGTGGACGACATTAAAAGCGGCCGCCGCGATCTGGTGGTGGTGGGGGGTAGTGATGCCCCAATTACTCCTGAGGTGATGGAAGGTTTTCGTACCATGGGCGCATTAGCGGAAGACCACGACGTGGCCGCTTTAGACCAGACAGCTGATGCCAATTTACG
The DNA here is from genome assembly GCA_965366045.1 of uncultured Oceanospirillaceae bacterium. GTDB lineage: Bacteria > Pseudomonadota > Gammaproteobacteria > Pseudomonadales > Balneatricaceae > Njordibacter. The sequence continues at coordinate 9,860 of CBDUDU010000075.1, read as the reverse complement.
CCGTACCTCAAGACCATTTTCCACTAACTGTGGTTTTACGATGGGCGAAGCTTCGCAGTGGATCGTACTCACCAGTGATTCCTTAGCCCTCAAGCTTGGCGCCCAAATCCATGGGGCTGTACCCGGTGTTTTTGTTAATGCCGATGGCCATAAAAAGTCAATATCAGCACCCGGCATTGGCAATTACATTACCTTATCCAAAGCCGCGGCCCTTACCGAAAGTATGTTAGGCAGCCAGTCGTTACAACAACGCTCATGCGTACAGGCACACGGCACCAGCACACCGCAAAATCGGGTGACCGAGTCCCATGTACTCAACGAAACTGCTAAAACCTTTGGTATCGAAGGCTGGAAAGTGGGCGCGGTGAAAGCGTATTTAGGCCACTCACAAGGCACGGCGGGCGGCGACCAGTTAGCCGTATCTTTGGGATTATGGCGCTATGGCATCCTGCCCGGCATCGCTACCATTGATCACGTTGCCGATGACGTACACACCAGCCATTTGTCCATTCAAGCGCAACACCACGAGCTAGGGACACAAGGCATCGATACAGTGCTGCTCAACTCAAAAGGCTTTGGCGGCAACAATGCCAGCGCGGTGCTTATGGGCCCCCATATTGCGCTGCAATTGATGACCAAAAAACATGGAGCCAAGGCCATGGCAGCTTTGACTCTGGCACAAGAAAAGCCGGTAGCAGCGGCATCTGAATACGATACCCAAACCATGCGTGGGCAAACTCAACCAACGTATAAGTTTGGCCATAACGTATTAGCCGGTGAAGACCTCAGCATTGGCCGTCATGAAATACGTATCCCAGGCTACGCTCAATCGGTAGACCTTAGCGTCAGCAACCCATTTGACGACATGTGTTAACCCAGTCGTAACACCTGCTGCGTATTGACGTAGATTTGTTGAGCGATTTTTTCTATAGATTCAGGCCTTAGGCTTGCCAGTTGCTGGAACACCCGTGGCAAATAATCTGGCCGATTAGGCAAGGCTCTATCTGAGCCTGCCATAGGCATATCCGGCGCATCTGTTTCCAACACTATATCTGCTAGGGGCAAGGCTATAGCCAAGCGCTTCACCGCCTGTGCACGATCGTAGGTGAGCGTACCCCCTAATCCAATTTTGAAGCCGAGCTGGGTAAAGGCCAGTGCTTGCTGCTGGCTACCGCTAAAGGCATGCACAATACCGCCCTCCGCAAACGCGTGTCGCCGTAACAGTTGAGCTAGCCTGTCGTTGGCCTTACGACAGTGCACAATGACGGGCAAGCTATGTTGTTGCGCTAAGTCTAATTGCGCCAGCAACCAAGCCTCTTGCTCGACCTGGCTGAATCCCTTTGAGTTCGTGTCTAGGTGGAAATCCAGCCCTATCTCGCCCACTGCCACGGGTTGATGCGCCACGATAGCGTCACGTAGCAGCGGCAAATGGTCGCTGCTATGAACATGAGAAAAATACGGGTGCAGGCCCAGAGCCAAATGCCAGTGAGGGTTTTGTTGACACAGTTTAATTTGACGCTGGAAATGAGACGCTTGGGTGGCAGGCACTACCAGTTGCGTCACGCCATGATCTAAGCAGGACTGCCATAGGTCTGGTTGTAGGCTTTGTAACCGCGGGTGATCCCAATGGCAATGACTATCGATTAGCTGATGCATTGAGACCTCCCGTTAAACGATGTTAGTGTTCTCGTGTGGAACGGAATTGAATATCAGGCCACCGCTCTTCGGTTAAGCTCAAATTCACCCGCGATGGAGCCAGATAGGTCAAATGGCCACCGCCATCGATGGCCAAGTTATCGGCCGCTTTACGCTTAAATTCATCCAGCGTCTTGGGATCATCACACTCCACCCAACGGGCTGTGTTAACCGCAATAGGTTCGTAGATACACTCTACTTTATATTCGTCTTGTAGACGATAGGCCACCACCTCAAACTGCAACACACCGACGGCGCCCACAATTAGGTCATTGTTTTTACCCGGCATAAACAGCTGAGTTGAGCCTTCTTCGGAGAGCTGCTGCAAACCTTTTTTCAACTGTTTCATTTTTAGTGGGTCTTTTAGCCGCACCCGTCGAAACAGTTCAGGGGCAAAGTGTGGAATACCAGCAAACTTTAGTTTTTCGCCACCGGTAAAGGTATCGCCAATCTGAATAGTGCCGTGGTTATGCAAACCAATAATATCCCCAGGCCACGCTTGTTCTACGTTAGACCGTTCGCCCGCCATAAAGGTGACGGCGTCGGCAATTTTAACGTCTTTGCCTATACGCACATGGCGCATCTTCATTCCCCGCTCATAGGTGCCAGAACAAATGCGCATAAAGGCAATACGGTCACGGTGCTTAGGGTCCATATTGGCCTGTATCTTAAATACAAAACCAGTGAACTTCGATTCTGTGGCTTGTACCACTCGCTCACCAGCATTACGAGATTCAGGCGCAGGTGCCCATTGCACAAAGTAGTCCAACATTTCCCTTATGCCAAAGTTAGACAGCGCGGTTCCAAAAAATACTGGGGTGAGTTTGCCGTCCAAAAACTCTTGCATTTCAAACTCATGGCTGGCACCGCGCACCAGCTCAATTTCGTCCTTCAAGTCATCTAACAACTCACCCAAGACTTCGGCTGCTTCGGGAGAGTCTAAGCCTTTAATCTGAATGTCGTCAGACAAGGTATGGCCCTTGCCTGGGGTAAACACGTGAATGGTATCGGTGTATAGGTTATAAACGCCTTTAAAACGTTTGCCCATACTAATGGGCCACGTAATTGGTGCACATGCGATGTTAAGCACGTCTTCAACTTCGTCCAACACTTCAATTTGGTCCCGTACTTCACGGTCCATTTTGTTAACAAAGGTGAAGATAGGGGTGTCACGCAAGCGGCATACGTCCATCAGCTTAATGGTACGATCTTCCACACCCTTGGCACCGTCAATAACCATGAGCACCGAATCCACGGCAGTCAGTGTGCGGTAGGTGTCTTCCGAGAAGTCTTCGTGGCCAGGTGTATCCAGTAAGTTAACCGTGCGGCCTTTATAGGGAAACTGCATCACCGACGAAGTCACCGAGATGCCTCGTTGCTGCTCCATGGCCATCCAGTCTGAGGTGGCAGCCTTGTCGCCTTTTTTGCCCTTGACTGAGCCTGCCGTTTGGATCGCTTGACCTAACAACAGCAGCTTTTCTGTAATGGTGGTTTTACCCGCATCGGGGTGAGAAATAATGGCAAAGGTTCTACGAGAAGCAACTTCTTCGGCAATCAAATTGGACATAATAGCTTGGGTCAATGGAGTGTAAGTAGAGCGGCACAAAAACAGGCCCTGTTAAGGTCTTCTATTGTCGCCGATTAAGCCCACTTCCTCAATACGAAGCGCACCCGACTGATCAAAAAACAGCCAATTTATCGCCACTTTATTGAGATAATGCTGCATTTTACGTATAATATGCGCCTTTTTGATGCACCCATTTTCAGGAAATACCATGTTCGATCTTGCAAGCCGCGCGCCGGCTAATGCTAAAAATGACATTCTCTCGGGCTTAACCGTGGCTTTAGCCTTGGTACCAGAAGCCGTGGCCTTTGCCTTTGTAGCTGGCGTGGATCCGTTGGTGGGCTTGTATGCCGCCTTTATGGTGGGTCTAATCACCGCAGTGATTGGTGGGCGCCCGGGTATGATTTCTGGCGCTACTGGTGCTTTAGCGGTAGTCATGGTGAGCCTGGTTGCCGATCACGGCGTGGAATACCTCTTTATCACCGTGGTATTGATGGGCATATTACAAATATTGGCGGGCGTTTCTCGCTTAGGCAAGTTTATTCGTATGGTTCCTCACCCTGTGATGCTGGGTTTTGTGAACGGCTTAGCTATTGTTATTTTCTTGGCTCAATTAAGCCAGTTTAAGTTCATTGATGACAACGGCAATTTACAGTGGTTAGAGAATACACAACTGTATCTACTATTGGGATTAATCGCCCTAACCATGGCCATTATCCACTTCCTACCTAAGTTCACCCGTGCGGTGCCTTCATCTTTGGCCGCCATTTTGGTCGTGACCTTGTTAGTGATTGGCATGAACCTTGATACCCGCACTGTTGGAGACATAGCCTCCATTGCTGGCGGATTGCCAAGCTTCCATATTCCGCAGGTGCCATACACCTTAGAAACCCTCATTATAATCTTGCCCTACGCCATTATTTTGGCCGCCATCGGCTTAATTGAGTCATTGCTGACCTTAACGTTGGTGGATGAAATTACCGAAACCCGCGGTCGTGGCAACAAAGAATGTGTAGCCCAAGGTGTGGCTAACACCGCTACCGGTATGTTTGGTGGTATGGGCGGTTGTGCCATGATCGGCCAGAGCATGATCAACGTTAATTCTGGCGGTCGTGGCCGCTTATCCGGCATCAGTGCAGCACTATTTTTATTGGCCTTTATCTTAGTGGCTTCACCGCTGATTGAAATGATCCCAGTTGCTGCATTGATTGGTGTTATGTTTATTGTGGTCGTGGGTACCTTTGAATGGTCTAGCTTTCGTATTTTGAGGAAAATCCCCAAGTCGGATGCCTTTGTATTGATTCTGGTGTCTGGTGTTACCGTGGCTACCGACTTGGCCATTGCCGTAGTCGTCGGCGTCATTTGTTCAGCGTTAGTATTTGCTTGGAAACACGCCAAGCACACTCAAGTCACACACAAAGACCTCGATGGCAGTCGTATCTACTACCTGCGCGGGCCCATCTTCTTTGGTTCGGTACAGAACTTTTTGGAGTTATTTGACCCAGCCCAAGACCCAAAAGATGTCATCATCGACTTTGAGCGCTCTCGGGTTGCGGATCATTCAGGGTTAGAGGCGATTGACACTTTGGCAGAACGCTATGTAAGGGCAGGCAAAACCCTACACTTACGCCACCTCACACCTGAGTGCAAGCAACTGCTAGCCAAGGCCGGCAACATGGTTGAGTTGAACGTAATTGAAGACCCAGACTACAAGGTTGCTAGTGACACACTAGGCTAAACACCAACGCGTCTTCACGTGCACCATCAACGCCGGGGTAATAACCGCGGCGTTTTTGTATGCGTTGAAAGCCCATAGACTGATATAAATTAATCGCCACTTGGTTAGAACATCTCACTTCCAAGAACAGGGTTTCAACCCCTTCGAGCGTCACCGCATCAATGAGGCTACGCATCACTTTTTTACCCAAACCTTGACCCCGCCATGTTGGGGCTACCACCACATTTTGTACGTCGCCCTGTTCGAACAAATAACTGGCTATCGCGTAACTTACCACCTCGCCGTCAACATCGTTATGGCATGCGACCAAGGCTAAATACCCACTGCCTAAAGCATCGGTCAAGCCCCCTGCAGACCATTTAGGCTCACCCTCGACTAATGCTATGTTCAAAATTGAAGGAATGTCTGCGGCCCGCATCGGGCGAAGGGCAACGATGTGATTTATTCGCTGGCTAACAAAGGCCGTAGGTGGGCCCATGTTTCGGCCTTTAAACTAGGCACGGCTAACAGTTGGTGCAAACTGTGACTGTACACCAATGTCATTGAGAGTGATCCTATGTCAAACTTAGACGCCTGACCAAGCTCTAGCTTTGGTTGCAATAGCTGCGCTGCGGCAGGCCCCATTGCCAATAATTGGTGACAGGTTTTATCCTGCAACAACTTAATTAAGCTATAGGTCAGTCCACTTTTTGCCCCCGCTAAGGAGTGATCGCCATGAGGCCCTGGCACCAATGGCCAATTAAACTCTACAGTGGCGCTAGGCATCGTTTGTGAGCCACCGCTTACTAGCGCATTGACTATTGAGGTTTGTAGACCCTGTATAGGGCTGCTCATGGCAGCACCCTCTTGCACCGGCACGTCATTGATGACTAGCACACCCGTTGCATACCAAGATAATGCAAGGTGCATGGGCGCCACGTTAACTGGCTCATGGCTGGCAGCAATTCCATCCTCGGTGGGTAATACCTGCGCACTAACAGGCGCAACTCTTGCTGCGGTGGCTAAGCCCCCCAATGCCACCGCAACTGCTTGCGCTTGGCTCTCGACAGATCGCTGTAGCTCTTCGACATTCTGCTCGAACGAGGCTGGAGTGGCAATGGATTCTAAGGCCGCAGCAGCAGTGTGCTCATCCTCATGCTGCCACAGCACAGTGTTATTTTGGCTTCCCGCCAGCGCCTGCCGTGGTAGCCAGCTGGTTACGCCCAAAGCCTGCATGTACTGTAAACGCTGGGGTTCATTAAGTTGTGGGAACATAGCCATGTTAATTCGTGCCTTAGGTTAAACTTGGGGGTGGGCTTTTTCGGCACCACTGTCCAAGGTATTAAGCGCGTGAATATAAGCTTTGGCCGAGGCAATGATGATATCTGTGTCAGCCCCCAAACCGTTAACGATACGGCCTGCTTTTTCCAGCCTTACGGTCACTTCACCTTGGGAATCGGTACCACTGGTGATGGCATTAACGCTGTATAGCTCTAAACTCGTACCTGAATCAGCTACCTGCTCTATGGCTTTAAAAACGGCATCCACGGGACCACTACCCACAGATTCGGCAGCGGCTTCCACATCGTCTTTCATTAACTTCACATGGGCTACAGGAGTTTCACCAATTTGGGAGGTCACTTGTAATGAGGTCAGTTTAAAACGGGCATTTTCTGCTGTCTCCATGCCTGTTTCGCTGACTAACGCCTGTAAGTCTTCATCAAATATTTCATGCTTTTTGTCTGCTAACTCTTTGAAACGACGAAAGGCGTCGTTAAATGCTACATCATTGGCAAAACTGGTGCCTAACTCTTCTAAACGAGCACGAAATGCTGCGCGGCCAGAATGTTTACCCATAACCATTTTATTATCATTCCAACCCACGTCTTGGGCGGTCATGATTTCATAGGTTTCACGATGTTTTAACACGCCGTCTTGGTGAATGCCTGATTCGTGGGCAAACGCGTTTGCACCTACAATAGCCTTGTTAGGTTGCACCGGAAAGCCCGTGACACCAGACACTAAACGTGAGGTAGGCACGATATGTTTGGTGTCAATATTGGTGGTTACGTTTAGGGCGTCTGCACGGGTGCGAATCGCCATCACGATCTCTTCTAATGAGGCATTGCCGGCTCTTTCGCCTAAACCATTAATGGTACATTCTACTTGCCGCGCACCGTGATTTACTGCCGACAAAGAATTAGCCACCGCTAAGCCTAGGTCGTTATGGCAGTGCACGGAGATCACAGCTTTGTCGATGTTAGGCACCGCATTCATTAAACGTCCAATGGTGGCGCCAAATTCTTCTGGCACGGCATAACCGACGGTATCAGGAATATTAATGGTGCTTGCACCTGCGTCGATGGCCGCTTCGACGATACGGCACATAAAGTCAAACTCAGTGCGACTGGCATCTTCCAAGGAAAACTCCACGTCGTCCATCAAATTACGAGCACGTTTAACCGCATAGATCGCACGCTCTACCACTTGATCAGGCTGCATTTGCAACTTGTATTTCATATGTATTGGGGAAGTGGCGATAAACGTATGTATGCGGCCTGAGTTGGCGTTTTTAAGCGCCTCACCTGCTCGATCAATATCCCCATCTAAGGCTCTCGCTAGGCTACATACAGTGCTGTCTTTGATGTGATCTGCGACCGATTTAACACCCGCAAAATCGCCGGGACTCGCAATGGCAAAACCCGCCTCAATAACATCGACACGCATTTTTTCAAGTAGTTTAGCAATACGCAGCTTTTCGTCCTGCGTCATGGAAGCACCGGGACTTTGCTCACCATCACGTAAGGTGGTGTCAAAGATAATGACTCTGTTGCTGCTGCTCATGGCCGAAACTCCAAATAAATAACGCTGTTTTAGCATAGGTAAGGTGGCAGTTATAGTCTAAACTGAGACTTAACTTATGGCGACCAATATAGCCGTTGGCCCCGTTGCTGGCAATACAAACAACATCGAAAATCGACTTTAAAAGGGAATAGCAGGCTCATGGCAAACAACAATTCTTACGACTTTGATACAGTCACCGATCGCCATAACACCCACTCGCTCAAATGGGATAAATACAAAGGCGCAGATGTCATTCCTTTATGGGTGGCGGACACTGATTTTAAGGTGGCTCCGGTCATTCAAACAGCCATCGAAGAGCGAGTTCAACACGGTATTTTTGGTTACACCCGTACCGATCAAAAGCGCAATCAAATTGTCGTCGACTATTACAAAAATAAATATGGCTGTGACGTTGATGCTGATTGGATTGTGTGGGTACCTGGCATCGTCGCCAGCTTAACGCTGGCCATCCGCAGCTTGTCTAAACAACACAAACAAGTGTTAACGCCAGACATTGTCTACCCATACCTACACACCACCCCAACAGCCTCGGGCAAGCAAGCCAACCACCTTGCCATGACCTATACGCAAGACCGCCTTAGGATCGACATTGATGCCCTTGAAAAGTGCAATGCACAAGACGCAAAAGTGATGTTATTTTGTAATCCACAAAATCCCGGCGGCACTATATACACTCGTGCCGAACTAGAACGGATTGATGCCTACTGTGAAGCTAATAACTTGATATTGGTATCCGATGAAATTCATGCAGACATCATCCTAGACGAGGACAAACGGCACCTACCCTATTTGGATGTAAGCCCCCATGCGTTAAATAATTCGATTGTTTTGAGTGCTGCCAGCAAGGCATTTAATGTCGCGGGGTTAGCGTGTTCCTGGGCGGTGATTGCTAACCCTGAAATTCGTAACGCGTTTAAGGCAGAAATGCATGGCATCATTTCCGAAATTAATCCTTTAGGGTTTACAGCAACCCTTACGGCGCTGGAACACGGCGATGACTGGCTGCAAGCCATGAATGTTTATTTACGTCACAACCGCGACTATTTGATGGCTGAGTTTGCCGACATCAGAGGCATCCGTATGCTGCCCTTAGAGTCGACCTTTCTAGCTTGGTTAGACGTTTCTGAATTGGATTTAGAAGACCCTGTGTCATTTTTTGAAGCGGCCGGCGTGGGTTTATCCTCTGGCCAAGGCTTTAACGACGCCAACTTCTTAAGGCTTAACTTTGGCTGCACTCGCTCGGTATTGGAACAGGCGGTACAGCGCATCAAAAAGGTCTTAGCTTAGGTTTTGGTAGCCGGCAAACTGACGCTGTTTTAACGCGACTGCGGCGGCATGAATAGCCACTTCATGCTGAGCTTCTAGTTTGAAGCGCTGTTGGGTGAATTTTTGTTTAGCTGTTTTATCTAACTGTGTCCACTGCTCTTTAATAGGCATGTGTTCTGTTTCGCTGTACATCAGCTCAATCACCTTATATTCGTCCTGAGCTAAAATTTCGGGTTCAACCTGTTCCACGAGCTGCTTTAAACGAATGCACCCCTCGGTGTATTCGCATTGTTTGTCCATCATGGCACTGGCAATCACACCAATACTCTCGACCCGATGCTGATATTGCTTTTTCAACATGTCTTGCAAACCAGCAATGCGAGCTTGGTTAGTTTTGAGCGCACTACGTTGGCGCATATATAGCCAGCCAACCAAGCCAAACATTAGAAGACAAAAAACTGCAAGAAGAACAATAAGCGTGTTACTGGACATAGTAGAAGAACCTGTTTAATAGTGCGTAGATTATACCATGACCCAGCTTTGACGTTTTGTCTTTACGAGGAGCACAGCGACGTTGCAATCCTTTGTTGGGCGTCACGTCATGCCGGCGAAGGCCGGTATCTAGCGCCCAATAAAAAACCTCTAGCCTTTTTGGGGCTAGAGGTTTTTTATTACTAATGAGGTGCTTGGCGATGACCTACTCTCACATGGGGAAACCCCACACTACCATCGGCGCTAAAACGTTTCACTTCT
>CBDUDU010000074.1:0-10437 GCA_965366045.1 uncultured Oceanospirillaceae bacterium | reverse complement strand
TTGTAGTTTCAAAATGACATCCAGTTGTTTTCTGTAGGGCAAAACCCGTATCATACCACTTTTATTTAGAGGCCTAATAGGTCTCGCATCGAGACTAACCTTATGAATATTAGCATTGGACAGAGCTTACCTGATTTTTTAGCACCCGCCACCAGTAATACAGAATTTAGCCTAAGTGCACATCATGGAAAATTCTTGGTGCTGTATTTTTACCCCAAAGACGATACCCCAGGCTGCACCACAGAAGGTCATGATTTCAACGCACTATTAAGCGAGTTTGAAACACTCAACTGTGGCGTATTTGGAATCTCTCGCGACTCCCTTAAAAAGCACGAAAAATTCAAAGCTAAACAAGGTTATCAGTTTGAGCTTATCAGTGACGAAAACGAAGCTTTGTGCCAGCTGTTTGACGTCATTAAGCTAAAAAAGCTGTATGGCAAAGAGTACCTCGGCATCGACCGCAGCACCTTTGTCATTGACCCACAGGGCAAGCTCATTAACGAGTGGCGTGGCGTGAAAGTGCCACAGCACGCACAGCTAGTGCTCGACTACCTCACTCAGTTGCCAGCTTCTTAGGCCAAGCATTCATTACGGCCTTAATAAGGGTTGCTAACGGGATCGCAAAAAACACCCCCAACAAGCCCCACAGACTGCCAAAAAACAGCACCGCTACAATGATCGCAACGGGGTGCAAGTTAACGGCTTCGGAGAACAACAAAGGCACTAGCACGTTGCCGTCTAGTGCCTGAATAATGCCGTAAACCACAAGTAAGGTATAGAATTCCGTCGATACGCCCCATTGCACATAGCCAATAAGGGCCACTGGAATAGTAACTAAGGTCGCGCCGATGTAAGGAATCAACACTGACAAGCCTACAATCATGGCTAGTAATGCAGCGTAGTTAAGTCCAAGCCATAAAAACGCAACGTAAGTGACACCACCAACAATAGCAATTTCTACCACCTTACCTCGAACGTAGTTGGCAATTTGTTGGTCCATCTCTAACCACACATTACTTAAAACCAAACGCTCGGCAGGCAAAAACGCGGTTAACCAACGCACCATCATATGGCCATCTTTAAGAAAGAAAAATACCAAAATAGGCACCAGCACAAGGTACACAAGCAAGGTCAGAGACTGCCCTATGGACGCCAGTGAAAAAGACAACACCAGCTGCCCCGCATTGCCTGCTTCGGACATCGCTGCATCAGCAATTTGTTTAATTTGCGCCACCGTGACTAAACCTGGGTATTGCTCAGGCAAGAGCATAAATAGCGCTTTTACTTTGTCGAGCATCAACGGCAAGTCTCTCAGTAAATCGGTGGCTTGATGCCACAACAAAGGTAAGGTAACAAATACAAACACCAACAGCAGCACGATAAACAAGCAGTAAATGCCCCAAACGGCAAGCAAATGCCGCACCCCAAAACGTTCAAGCCACTGCACTAAACCAAAGGTCAAGTAGGCTAAAATAATGCTGGCAATAACCGGCGCTAGGGTGGACCCGAACATCAATACCGAAGTCAGTCCGAGGGCTAAAAGAACCACCAATAAAAGGGCTTGTTCATCGGAAAAAAAGTGATCAAGCCAAGTGCGGAATACTTTAAACATGTGCTATCCTAAATTATGCTTTTTCAATAAGGTAATGGAAAACACCATCAATACACTGACTTTGATGTAAACGATGACCTGCTAACTTGGTCCAAGCAGAAAAATCGGCCTGAGAACCGCTATCGGTGGCCAACACTTTTAAATAATCGCTTTGCGCCAGCTGACTGATCGCTCGTTTGGCTTTTAATAAAGGCAATGGGCATTGAAGGCCCTGAGCGTCTAACAACAGCTGCCAGCTTTCTTGCGCAGCTGCAGTATCAATGTTTGTTTTGGCTGTGGTGTCAGTCTTCACGCAAAGGAACCTGCTATAGATGAGTGCCCACAGTATAGGCCAAGCTGGCCTCCAGTCCTATCAAAGGCGCTGTTATTTTGGTGTTTACATGCACTTAATACCTACCACCCTCGCTAGTATCACTTTGCTGCTGTTGCTAATGGTCAGCCCGAGCAGTCGAGCTAACACCTTGCCTGCCATTGGCGATCACATCACCACGGGGATGAGTATCGAAGACGAATACCGCTTCGGTAATATTATTGCAGGCAGCATTCATCAGCAAGTGTCTCTTTGGCAGGATCTGGCAGCCTTATCGTTTTTGCAAGACATTAGCCAACCCATGATTAGCCACAGCCAATTAGCCAACAAGCAACTCAGGTTGTTTATCGTCCGAGACAATCACATCAACGCTTTCGCTGCGCCTGGCGGTATTATTGGCATCAACACCGGACTTATCCAACAAGCCGCCTCGGTGGATGAGCTAGCCGCTGTTATCGCCCATGAAGTTGGACACCTCAGTTTACGCCATTATGCACAAACTCAAGCTCAGGAAAAAACCCAAACGCCACTGGTGCTCGGCGCCTTTTTGGCGTCAATTTGGATCGCTACTAATATCGATTCAGACATAGGCGAAGCCGGCCTGTACGCCACTCAATCCGCGTTACAGCGCAGCCAACTCAGCTATAGCCGAGTGCATGAAAGGCAAGCCGACCGAATTGGTTTTGAACTCATGCGCCAAAGCCCGTTTAACGTCACTCACATGCAACGATTACTTGCACGCTTACAATCACCGTATACATCGAATGCAGCGGCATGGGAGTGGGCACGCAGCCATCCCGTGACCAACGAGCGTGTTGCCGACATCAGTCAACGTGCCATGACCATCAACAGCGGTCTGACCGAGAACGGTTTCGATTTAAGTTTTGAGCTGCTGCGTATTTATCAACGAATAAATTTAGCATCAACTCCGCTACCTTCGATTGCAAATTTGGTTATGGGTATTGACGAGCTGTCGGCAAATTACACTTTATTGCTTGACTATGCAACCGCCCTAACCAACCAGCGGCTAGGTGCGTCCGAGTTGGCCGTCGCTCAACTTGAATCAATCCACCACCAACAACCCCAAGCTCAGTTGATTTGGTACAGTTGGATGAACGCACTGTTGGCCAGCCGCAAACATGATCAGCTTTTTGAGCAACTAAGGTTACGTAAACTACAACGTCACGAGGACCAATTGTCCTTATGGCTTACCGCACAGACATTATATTCGAACCAACAAACCACGGCCGCCATAAGCTCGTTATGGCGCACCTTAGACCAACAACCTAACTGGGTGTTTGGTTGGCGCACGTTGGGCGAATGGAGTGCACAAGCCCATAGGCAACAACTACACCATGCAGCTAAATCACACTGGCATCTATTGCGTGGAGAATCTAAGCTGGCACTGCAGCAAGCGGAATACGGCTTGCTACAAACACCAGATCCGCTCATTAAAGATATGCAATCTTATAAACAACAAGCTCAACAGCTATATCAAGATCAATTGGAGTTTAACTAAGCTAAGGCTGGACTTTAACCCGCTGCAGCGAAGTCCATCAATCGCCGTAGTGGTTTAAGCGCTGCAACTTGAAGTTCGGGGCTGATGACAATTTCGTTATTGGCGTGTAACAAAACCTGCTCTATTTTGTCCAAGTCATTCATCGCCATCCAGGGACAATGGGCACAGCTACGACAGGTTGCACCATTACCTGCGGTCGGTGCTTCCATGAGTAACTTGTTCGGGGCCGTCTGCTGCATTTTGTAGAATATACCGCGGTCAGTGGCCACAATAAACTGTGAATGAGGTAAGTCTTGGGTCGCTTTAATCAGCTGGGTAGTTGAACCAACAAAATCAGCAATTTCGATCATCGCCAACGAAGACTCAGGGTGCACCAACAGAGCAGCGTCTGGGTATACCCTCTTCAAATCGTCTACACCACGCACTTTAAATTCCTCGTGCACTATGCATGAGCCTTGCCACAACAGCATGTCGATGCCCGTTTGTTTAGCGATGTAACGGCCTAAATGCTGATCAGGACCCCAAATCACTGGCTTGCCTAGAGACGCCAAATGTTCCATTAAGCGTACCGCAATACCTGAGGTTACCACCCAGTCGGCGCGGGCTTTAACCGCGGCAGAGGTATTGGCGTAAACAACGACCGTGTGATCTGGGTGAGCATCGCAAAAATCGCTAAATTCCTGCGCAGGACACCCAATGTCCAAAGAGCAGGTTGCTTCCAAGGTCGGTACTAATACCCGTTTTTCGGGGCTAAGTATTTTAGCCGTCTCGCCCATAAAATGAACACCCGCCACCACTAGCGTAGAGGCGGAGCTTTGGCTGCCAAAACGGGCCATTTCCAGTGAATCAGAAACACAACCTTGGGTTTCTTCGGCGAGCTCTTGCACCAAGGCATCGGTGTAATAATGTGCCACCAATGCCGCATCTTGGCTTTTTAATAAGGCCTTAATACGCCGTTTTTGAGCTTTAACATCAGTCGGCGCGCTTAAGTTCTTTAAGTGTTCATGAGCCAAGTGTTCTTGTACCAACACACGCGATGCAATGGCTTCTTGAGTCATCAAAGAGCTTGATCTAGAGTTCATATCATTGAATCTTTTCTTGAGCTAAACGCGCAGCTGAGGAGTCTGGGTATTCGCGCAACACACGCTTGAGCAATGTATTTGCCATGCTTAAGTCGCCGGTTTTTTGGTAGGCAACGCCTGCTTTGTATAGCGCATTTGGAACCTTTCGGTGCTCCGGGAAGTCTTTGATGACTATTTCAAATGCTGTCGCGGCCGCTGCCACATCGCCGCCTACCATATACACTTCACCCAACCAATAGTGTGCATTGCCCACCAGAGTGCCCTGGGGGTAATCCACTACAAAGGTGTTTAAGGCGACGATAGCCGCTTCATATTTGCGTTCACGAATTAAACTAAAGGCCGCTTTATAGGCTGCCTTTTCGGCTTCGGGATCAACTTCACTAGCGATAACACTGGCCACAGAACTAGAGCTAACATCACTAGCCAGCGCAGTTACTTCTGGGCTTGGCGGCTCAACAACGGGCTGGCTGATTAAACTAACAATGCGGCGATCAAGGTCCAAATAACGTTGTTTTTGATCTTCTTTTAAGCGCTTTAGGTTAAAGGTGAGTTCTTCAACTTGCCCCCTGAGGTTCTGCAACTCTTGCTGCAACAACTCAATAATATCGAATAGTTGAGCGTTGGCATTGTGCACCACTGGCGCTGGCTCCACTATTGCAGACACTTTGACTGTAGCCACGGCCTCATCAGTTAAGGCATTGTCTAAGTCTGTTACGGGTACAGCGCTATTAGCGTTAACGTCGCCGACTAAGGTTAACGATAAGACTAAGGGCACAAAGATAAATCGAATTACTGCATGAGACATGCACCAGCACCTCAAAAAACGTTGTCTAAAAAAAACCACCGTTATGCCAAGCACAACGATGGTATGTAAGGCATTACAAACCTACACTAGCAATAGGCTCAACAGAGGCCTACTAGTAATTAATGTAGCGAATTTCTACGCGACGATTTTCAGCCCAAGAAGCGCTGTCGTGTCCAGCGTTAACAGGACGTTCTTCACCAAAGCTAACCACTTCGATGGCATCAACCGATACACCCTGAACGACCAAATAGCGACTCACGGCATTACCACGACGTTCGCCCAAGGCAATATTGTATTCCCGCGTTCCACGTTCGTCGGCATGACCTTCTAAAACGATTTTTGCAGTAGGGTTTTGGCTTAAGTATGCCGCATGGCCATTAAGAGCTGTACGAAATTCAGCTTTTATGGTGGATTGGTCAAAGTCGAAATAAATCAGATGAGCCAAAGCTTGCGCGGCGTCTTGTGCTTGCTGCTGCTGTTGTGCAAGTTCTTGAGCGACTGCTGCAGCTTCGTCTGCAGCCTGCTGTGCGGCTTCTTGCGCCGCTTGCTCAGTCGCTTCTGCTGCTGCTTCTGCTTCTGCTTCTGCTGCTTCTGCTTCTGCTGCTTCTGCTGCTTCTGCTGCTTCTGCTGCTTCTGCTTCTGCTGCTGCTGCTTCTGCTGCTTGGGCCTGGGCCTGGGCTTCTTCAAGCGCCTGCGATTCTGCTAAAGCGGCGGCATCAGCTGCTGCCTGAGCTGCCTGAGTACTAGAAGAGGCCGCATCAGTCGTCTCACCTGTTGAACTACATGCAGCTAAAAATACAACCAAAACACTGGAAGCGATGACTTTACTTAGGTTACCCACTTGCATGGACTGGCTCCTTAACTATAAAAATTTGGAATCAAAAATTCGTGCCCGATTCTAACACACAAACATAGGCAATCACTAGACATAACCCGCGTCAGCCTCGTTAGTTTAAGTAAGGTGACCAAGCAGGTTCTCTTACTACCCCTTCATTCGCAGGCAGATTAAATTTAACCTTACCGTCTATGGACACAGCAGCAAGAATATCGCGGCCACCATCTTGAGTTGAATACATCACCATGCTGCCATTAGGCGCCACGCTTGGAGACTCATCTAGATTGGACTGGGTCAACAAAGACATAGTGCCACGTTGCAGGTCTTGCACCGCAATGTGGAAGCGGCCATCGTGGCGACTGACCAGCACTAAAAAGCGTCCATCGTGGGTTAAACTACCACGGGCATTATAGTCGCCCTCAAAGGTAAGGCGCTCTACCCAGCCTGTGTCCAACGTAACTTGGTATATTTGTGGTTTGCCACCTCGATCCGACGTAAACAGAATGTGCTCTCCATCAACACTCCAGAACGGCTCAGTATCAATGCCGTAATGCTTCGTTACCCTGGTGAGGCGTTTGGTTTTAAGATCCAATACGTATATTTCAGCATTACCATCTTTAGACAATACCAAAGCTAATTTATTACCATCTGGAGACCAGGAAGGTGCGCCGTTAATCCCTTTAAACGACTTAATGCGCTCTCGCTTGCCTGTGGTTATATTTTGAATGTAAATCGCCGGCCGATTAGTTTCAAACGACACATAGGCCAATTTTTTGGCGTCTCGCGACCATGCTGGGGACATGATGGGCTGGCTAGATTTTAGTATTTCTTTAGCATCATGGCCATCTGCATCAGCCACTAAGAGCTTATAGTAGCTTGGGTTTACCTTTTTATCGGCCGCCACATAGGCCACACGCGTTCTAAACGCTCCTTTTAGGCCCGTAAGCGCTTCATACACTGCGTCACTTACCGAATGCCCCAAGGCTCTTAGGTCATTACGACCGCCGAGAAAGCGCCCACCATCAATGGCGACTTGGCGCTGCACGTCAAACAATTGATAGTCGACTTGATAGCCGTTTTCGCTCGCAGAAACAGTACCCACGACCAAATATTCAGTGGCCAAATAATGCCAATCTCGATAATAGACGTCTGCCTCTTGGTAGGGAAAGCTAAGCATTAGCGAACGCTTGAGGGCCTTAAACTGACCACTCCGTTCTAAATCGGCATCCACAATTTGCGCCACATCTTCTTTAAGCGCTTTAGTACCACTCCAGTGGAAAGGCACAACAGCAATCGGTACTGGGTTATCTACACCCTGAGTGATTTCGATAACTAAGTTATTGGCCCACACCGAAGTGGCCAACACGGCTGATAATAGGGTTGTGACTAGCACCCGTGGCAACAGGCGTATTATTAGATTGTTTCGAATCACAGTCTCAGATCCTCTGGTTTAAATTTTAACGTGAAATTACGGAAATTGGCGTCGAATATACCAATATTTAGCTCACTTAACTTGTCAAACCTAGCCACTTTTAACACCGCTTGATTGACTGAAGCAACGAAGGCGTCCGTTGCACTCGCATCTCGATATAACACTTCTACATTGACAATTTCTCCGGTTGGCACCAGTTCAATTCCAAGTTCGACAACCATACCTGTACGTGCATCAGCGGGTCGCACCCAACGTTGGCGTATTTCATTTCTAATATAATCTACTGCTCCAGTAAGCTCTACACTATCTGGACTATAAGTGGAGGTTCCTTCGTCAACTAGCAAACTATCTAACGCCTGTTGAATTTCAGCTAGCGGCTGCATAGTTTTATTGTCTTCTGCCTCTTTATCAATCATCCAGCAATCTGTATAGCCACTCTCGAAGCAACGGCTAGACATATCCTGTGCTTTGGTTATTTGTGCAGCAGTCATGTTCTCAGCAAGACGTTTTTTACGAAGATCAGCCAATCCATTATCGTTAGAGGCGCTTAAGTTCCACCACATATAGGATCGCAAATAGTCTGCAAGAACTCCCTCACCATCTTCATACATTTCTGCCAGAGAATATTGCGCCCAACTATATCCTTGCTGAGCCGATAAGCTATACCACGCGATCGCTATCTTATCGTTTTCTGGTACCCCTTTCCCATAGCGGTACATATCCGCCAGACCGTGCTGACCTATAGGACTTCCTTGATCAGCTGCTTTGGTCCACCAATAGAACGCAGTTTTATCATTCTTAGTCACATGCTCACCCCTCTCATACATCAAAGCGAGATAATATTGATCTTTAATACTCCCCTGTTCAGCAGCCAACGTGTACCATTTTACTGCTTTCTTACTGTCCTGTGGAACGCCCATACCTCTTATGTAAACAAGCCCTAGATACGACTGAGCGCGCATATGACCGCTCTTTGCCAAAACAAGCATCTCAATCAAATCGTTTTCATCATATCCTGCAAGGAAGGCATTAAGCGCACTATTATAGTCAGCAGCATCATCTGCAACTGCACTCCCGAAGAGCATTGAGAATACCAACGGTACTAATAACTTGTTTAAACTCATCAGCTCATCACATCCTTTAGTTAAATTATTAATCAATACTTAACGTAGCAGTTCAGGTTTTAGTGAGGGACCTGAACGACTATTGCTTATCTAAGAGTTCCATGAAAAAGATACTGTTCAAAGCCCAATACGGATTTTGTGCTCTTGGTCTTATGCACGAGAGCACTGATCAATCGGAGCTTAGCCGACATAAAGGCATATTCAATATCGTCATCATCATTTATATAGCAGGAATCTTCTAGCTTATGAAGTTGTTGAAATTTCTATGCCATAAGCATCATCGTATCGGTTGTATTCGACATATACCTGCACAAACGTACTGCCACTTTGACAACTTTTACCAAAAGAACTTTATCAACGACGAATACTCAGGCTGTAAGGGCGCAAGTACCGGCAAAAGATGCGCTATCGGTAACGCGATATTCGATTTTTTTACTTAACTGCGATAGAGCGCCTCTAAGTTCACCGCTTACTATGTCTTTAATAAAGTAGGTGAGGTCGCCTCCCTTCTCAAGCCCTTCGTATGTAAAAATACTCTTACCACTATTAGACACTAGCTCCATATTAAGGTGCCCCCGCCGTTCGGAGATGTTAAACAAGCTATACTCCACCATAGATACATACAATGTTGAAGGGGCTTTATTTCCACTTTTAAGGTAGTGCACATCACCGTCACATGTATACGCTGTAGTCGTAGAGGGGTAAAAGGCTGCGGCAAGGAACCACAGCACGGCAAAGGCTAAAATGCCTTGTAATGACCGCTTGATTGTTTTTTTAATACTCATGTCTCGTCCTTGAAAGGTTGTAATGGTTGCTAAAACCACTTCTCGTAAGTGTGTATATGCCATCATGCCGCACCTGATAACCGCTGAGGTTGTCTAAGATAAAGCAGGTAGCGTGTGAGCTAGAAGATATGATCAACAATAATACTCCCATTACCGCTTTCTTAATTAGCATATCTACTCCAACCACTTCAATAAGTAGTTACGAACGAACAAACAACCCCTATTAATGACTATCCACTCTACTAGTTAGCCATTGTCTGTACCTATGATTATATCCATCGCACATCCTTTTGTTCCATACGGAATCAGCTTTCGTCTGAAGGTCTGCCCACTTCATGCCTGCCTTCCAAGTTTCGACATATGCAATGGAATTTAACTCTCTTTCGATTTTTGCATCAAAGTCCAACAATTCCAATCTCACATTAATATCGTCAGGGAGGTTAAGGCCAGAGGAAAGCTTCGCTAAGTGGTCTTGATTGGGGTTGTATGGTGCCATTTCAGACATAATAGCAAAGCGCATTCGTTGGTATAGTTCACTTGAGTGTTCTTCAGTCGTTATGTAGCTGTCATGCACTGATAAGACGGGTATACCTTTGTTTGTAAAGTACTCAATAATGTCGAAAGTAATCCGGCCATCTATGGCCATCAACTCAACGCCTTTGTCACTAAACAGGTCACCTTCGATTTCAGGGTTAGCTTCTACAAAAGCATCTATAACCACCCTAAGCTCTTCATTCTTGATTTTCTTGAAGGCACTTCCAGTCTTCTGCTCACTTCTAAACGCTTGAAATGCAGACTTCATATCCTTTGCATTGATCGCATTGAGTACTAAAGCCTTAGTTAATGCTCTATTTTCTTCCGATGAGAAAGTTGATTGTAGGTCAGTAACATAAGGATCTTCTGGAGGCTGCAAGCCTTTTAAGCCGTATAGTA
>CBDUDU010000073.1:0-10838 GCA_965366045.1 uncultured Oceanospirillaceae bacterium | reverse complement strand
CGGCCAGTTTCTAGGGTTACGGTTTGTTCACCGTACTGAAATTTTTTGGTAATGATAGACATATGTATCTCCATAATTGAGTGAACTGCAATCAATCGAGCGATCTAATCCACCAGTACACTTATTAACTCGGCATAGGCTCAACCCTACCTAAACCACCAAGCCAATAAGAGTACGGGCCGACCCTCTCTTATTGCTTACAGGAAAAACAATAAAGGCCAAGTAATCAAAGATTACCCAGCCTCTATATAGTATCGCTAATTAGTAGCGATTAACGACGTAGGCCTAAACGTCCGATCAAAGTTGCATAACGTGATGCATCTTTACGGTTTAAGTAGTCCAATAACTTACGACGCTGGTTAACCATACGGATCAAGCCACGACGAGAGTGGTGATCATGATTATGCTCTTTGAAGTGACCTTGTAGTGCCAAAATGTTCGCAGTTAACAATGCAACTTGAACTTCTGGTGAACCGGTGTCGCCTTCGGCAGTTTGGTAATCAGCTACGATAGCAGCTTTTTCAACGGCAGATAGAGCCATGGTAATTCTCCAATAATTAATATGCCCTCTAGCTTGGCAATTAAGGCCGCTAGGGGATCGTTAGTGTTCACACCGTGCATATTTACAGCGGAACGTAAATGAAGGTCTAAGTGCTCATTAAGCGTTTAGCTTTTAAGCGACCTTCTGCCTGCACTTCTACTAAGCCTATAAATGTCTCAGTGTCGGTACCAGTTGAGCCATAGGCTCTCACCACATCCAATTCAGCGAAGTCAGTGGCATGGTCTACAACCTTACCTTGCTGCAACGCCTCTATTTGATGGGCGGCTAATTGTACAGCATTTAATGTCAAAACGGCAGTATCTGCTGGCATTAATAGCTTATCCAAGGTTTCAAACGCAGGCGTGATATCTGGCCACTTACCCTCTTCCACCACTTGGCCCTTGGTTGCTTCGTCGATGATGGCCTGCAAATCCTCTAAGGTCACCATTTGATCGGCCACAAAAGGTCCCGCCTGCAGGCGTCTCAACTGCGCCACATGAGCACCGCAGTCTAGCGCTAGACCTAAGTCTTCGACAATACTGCGAATATAAGTGCCTTTAGTGCAGGTGATATCCATACGCACTTGGGTATCTTCAAAGCTCATAAGCTCAAGATTGTGAATAGTCACTTGGCGTGATTTTACTTCAACCGTTTTGCCCGCCCTAGCCAACTTATACAACGGCTGACCTTGGTGCTTAAGCGCCGAGAACATAGAGGGTACTTGGCTAATCAAACCACGAAACTGCGGCAACTGCGCTTCTACCTCGGCCAAAGTCACATGATCACAGGCTTTGGTTTCCACGATTTTGCCATCGGCGTCGCTAGAATCGGTGCGCACACCCAGCTGACCTATGGCTTGGTAACGCTTGTCTGAATCTAATAGAAACTGGCTAAACTTAGTCGCTTCGCCTAAACAAATGGGCAGCAAGCCCGTTGCAAGAGGATCTAACGCACCGGTGTGGCCCGCTTTACGAGCCCCAAACATACGCTTTACCCGCTGCAAGGCATGATTTGAACTCATGCCTGTGGGCTTATCTAAAATCAGAATACCGCTAACTGCACGGCCTTTGGGTTGTTTTGCCACCTAAGGTTACTCGGTGCCGTAGTCAACATCAGACTCAAGCTCTGGGTCTGATGCCCGAGCTTCGTCGATCAAGTTGCTTAAATAGTTACCCCGCGACAAACTATCATCAAAGTGGAAGCGCAAGGTTGGGACGATACGCAATTTCATGCGCTGACCCAACTTACTGCGCAAAAACCCTGAGGCATTATTAAGCGCTTTCACCGACTCACGAATCTCTTCTTGGTCTTCACCACCATTAAAAATGGTAACAAACACCTTAGCATGAGAAAGGTCACGGGACACTTCTACAGCACTCACCGTAGCCATACCAACACGAGGGTCTTTCACCTCACGTTGAATTAGGGCCGCGAGCTCGCGCTGTATTTGGTCTGCCACACGCTGGGTGCGGCTATATTCTTGTGCCATAGTCTGCTCAGCCCTTACAAGCTACGCTCAACTTCAACAGTGTCGAAGACTTCGATTTGGTCGCCAACACGTACGTCGTTGTAGCTCTTCACACCGATACCACACTCGATACCGTTACGAACTTCTGCCACTGCATCTTTGTGACGACGTAAGGATTCTAACTCACCTTCGTAGATCACTACGTTGTCACGCAATACACGGATCGGCTTACTGCGGAACATGGTACCTTCGGTCACCATACAGCCAGCAATTTGACCCAATTTAGGCGAACGGAAGACTTCACGCACTTCTGCAATACCGACAATGGATTCGCGCAACTCAGGCGACAACATACCAGAAAGAGCGGCTTTAACATCGTTAATGATGTCGTAGATTACGCTGTAGTAACGTAAATCTATGCCTTCTTTTTCGATCAATGCTTTAGCCGGTGTATCTGCACGAACGTTAAAACCAAAGATCACAGCGTTAGATGCCACGGCAAGGTTAACGTCAGACTCGGCAATACCGCCTACGCCACTAGACACTACCTGCACCTTAACTTCGTCGGTACCGATATCCATAAGCGAGCTGGTTAGGGCTTCTAACGATCCACGTACGTCAGTTTTAAGTACCACGTTCAATACAGAGGCTTGGTTCTTGCCCATGTTCTCGAACATTGCATCTAGCTTAGAGGCCTGCTGGCGCGCTAGCTTCACGTCGCGGTACTTTCCTTGACGGAACAATGCCACTTCGCGAGCTTTCTTTTCGTCTGCTACTACGGCAAAATCTTCACCAGAGTCAGGCGTGCCGCCTAAACCTAAAATTTCTACTGGAATAGATGGGCCAGCACTGGTAATTGGCTTGCCGTTCTCGTCTAGCATGGCGCGTACGCGACCAAACTGCTGACCAGCCAAGACAATGTCACCTTTCTTCAAAGTGCCATTTTGAACCAAGATAGTCGCTACAGAACCACGGCCTTTATCAAGGCGGGCTTCAACAACCACGCCCTTAGCTGGTGCTTCTGGCACGGCAGTCAGCTCTAATACTTCAGCTTCTAGCAATACTGCATCAACCAAGGCGTCAATACCTTCACCGGTTTTGGCGGACACAGGCACGAACTGAGTCACACCACCCCAATCTTCTGGCACAACGTCACGGCTAGACAATTCTGTCCTCACACGATCTGGGTCTGCACCTTCCTTATCCATTTTATTAACTGCAACAATCAAAGGTACACCAGCGGCTTTCGCATGCTGTACGGCTTCTTCGGTCTGCGGCATTACGCCATCGTCTGCAGCCACTACCAAAATCACAATGTCTGTGGCCTTCGCACCACGAGCACGCATGGCGGTAAACGCGGCGTGTCCTGGCGTATCTAAGAAGGTCACTATACCTTTGTCAGTTTTTACGTGGTAAGCACCAATGTGCTGAGTAATGCCACCCGACTCGCCAGACGCAACCTTAGTTGAACGAATGCAGTCTAGGAGGGATGTTTTACCATGGTCTACGTGACCCATTACCGTCACTACAGGAGCGCGGGTAATTTCGGCGCCTTCGTAGTTAATGCTCTCTACCACTTCTGTCTCAATCGCATCATCCATGACCAACTTCACGGTATGACCCATTTCTTCAACCACGATGGTGGCTGTGTCTTGGTCAATCACTTGGTTGATAGTAGCCATTGCGCCCATGTTGAACATGACCTTAATAACTTCAGCTG
The DNA here is from genome assembly GCA_965366045.1 of uncultured Oceanospirillaceae bacterium. Lineage (GTDB taxonomy): Bacteria > Pseudomonadota > Gammaproteobacteria > Pseudomonadales > Balneatricaceae > Njordibacter. The sequence goes on along the minus strand of CBDUDU010000073.1, from coordinate 7,109 downwards.
CCTTCACTTTCATGCGCGAAGCTAGATCTGCAACGGTAATCGATTCCGGTACGTTAACTTCCTGGATCACCTTCTCTGTGGGTACTGCAAAAGCGTGTTCGCTATTACCAGTACGCTTAGGTGCGGCCAACTTACCTTTGTTACGAGAACCTTTACCACGGCTGCGGTCATCACGACCAGCAGCAGCACGGCCTTTGCCTTTACCTTTGCCAGCTGGTGCACCACCACGGGGCTTGTCTGGAGAGGTAAATGTTTTTTGATGAGCCGGCTTCTTCTTGGCATCTTCTGCAGCTTTCTGACGAGCCACTTCAGCATTGGCCGCGGCCTTATCTGCAGCAGCGTTATCAGCCGCGGTATTGACTGCCGTTGCGGCTGCTTGAACGGCTAAGGCAGCTACTTGAACATCGACTGCAGCTTGTGCTTGCAGTGCAGCCTCTGCTTGGGCAGCTGCTAATTCTGCTTGTTCAGCTTCAATTACAGCGGCCTGATCGCTTTCTTCTGCCTTAACGTAGGTACGCTTTTTGCGCACCTCTACGTTAACTGTACGTTTGCCAGCCGTGCCCGCAACTTTTAGGGTGCTGGTGGTCTTACGGCGCAAGGTAATCTTTTTAGGGCCGTCAGCATCGTCGCCTTCGCCACCGTGGGACTTTTGCAAGTGCGACAAAAGCGTTTTACGCTCATCATCGGACACAGCATCAGTAGCAGTACGACGGGTGAGGCCTGCTTCTTCCATTTGGCTCAACAAACGCTCAGCGGGAACACCTACCGTTGCAGCTAGGGTGTTGACAGTTTGGTCTGTCATAATAATATTCTCCTATCGGTCAAGCGGTGGTTTAAACAAACCAAGGGGCGCGGGCCGTCATAATTAATTCTGCGGCTTTCTCGTCGCTCAAATCTTCAATGTCCGAAATCTCATCGACCGCTTGCTCAGCTAAGTCTTCCATGGTAATAATGCCACGGCTAGCGAAAACAAAAGCAAGGTGTTTATCCATGCCTTCCATTTCCAACAAGTCTTGTGCCGGCTCTGCGTTGTCTAGCTGCTCTTCCGCTGCTAACGCCTGATTCAATAGCTTATCTTTGGCACGGGTACGAAGCTCTTCAACAATACCTTCGTCCAAACCATCAATGGCTAACATTTCATCAAGCGGTACGTAGGCGATTTCTTCAAGGCTTACAAAACCTTCTTCTACCAACATCTCAGCAAATTCTTCGTCGATATCTAGGGCATCAACAAAGGTCTGCACCACACCGCCTACTTCGTCTTCTTGCTTGGATGCCGCATCCTCTTCTGACATGACGTTGATTGTCCAACCGGTCAACTCAGAGGCAAGGCGTACGTTTTGGCCATTACGACCAATGGCCATGGCTAAGTTTTCATCGCTTACAGCAACATCCATTGCGTGACGGTCTTCATCAACAACAATAGAACTTACTTCGGCTGGCGCCATGGCGTTAATGACTAATTGAGCTGGGTTATCATCCCACAAAACAATGTCTACACGCTCATTGTTTAGCTCACCAGTAACGGCTTGGACACGCGAACCACGCATACCTACACAAGCGCCCACTGGGTCGATGCGGCCGTCATTAGTCTTCACGGCAATTTTAGCACGTGAGCCTGGATCGCGAGCGGCGGCACGAATCTCAATCACTTCTTCAGAAATTTCTGGCACTTCAATCTTAAACAGCTCAACCAACATTTTAGGATTGGTTCGGCTTAAAAAAAGTTGTGGTCCGCGGCTTTCGGTGCGAACTTCATCTAGCAAAGCCCGTACACGATCACCCATACGGAAGGTTTCACGACCAATCAGTTGATCGCGCGCCATCAATGCTTCGGCATTGTTACCCAAATCAACAATTACGTTGTCGCGAGTTACTTTCTTAACGCTACCACTAATAATTTCGCCAATACGATCGCGGTATAGCTCGACTACCTTAGCGCGCTCAGCTTCTCGTACTTTTTGTACGATGACTTGCTTCGCAGTTTGGGCGGCAATACGGCCAAAGGCTTCGGTGAGCAACACTTCTTCAACTACATCATCTAACTGTAGCTCAGGGCGCGTTTCTTGCGCATCCTCTAAAATCAATTCAGCAGCAGGGTTGGTGTACACCTCATCGGTTACCACTGTCCAGCAGCGAGTCGTAGTCGCTTCGCCAGTCTTACGGTCGATAGACACACGAATATCACTTTCTTCGTCGATACGCTTGCGTGTGGCAGTGGCCAAGGCTAACTCGATGGCCTCAAAAATAACATCCTTGGGCACGTCCTTCTCATTGGATACGGCTTCGGCCACCAACAAAATTTCTTTATTCATTTCAAGCTCTCACTTAATTTGGACTTATAAAACCGGCTTAAAAGCGCGGTACGATATTGGCTTTTTCTATACTATCAAAAGGCAACAGGTATTCTTCATCATCAATTTGCACAATCACATCATCACCTTCGATGCCTTTTAACAAACCGTTAAATCTGCGGCGGCCATCAAAAGCCAAACGCAACTTCAAACTAACTTTTTCGCCCACGCTCGCTTGATATTGCTCTACGCTAAACAGTGGTCGGTCTAAGCCTGGCGACGACACCTCTAAGGTATACTCACCACTAATAGGGTCTTCTACGTCCAGCACGGCTGCCACCTGGCGACTGACGTCGGCACATTGCTCAACACCAATGCCTTTGGCATGGTCAATATACACACGTAAAGTGGTGTGGCGACCCTGAGATAAATATTCAATACCCCAAAGATCACAACCACAGGCTGCCACCGCTGGCGCGACTAAAGATTCTATTTGTGCTGCTGCACCTGCCATTCTAATATCCTAAAACGCAAAAAGCCCCAAAAGAGGGGCTTTTTGTTGACTATATGTATTCAGTCTCGTGTGCTAGCTTCCTGCCGAACAACGAACCCCTGAATTACTTCTTCATGACTTACGCCATAGGGAAATGTTAAAACACTTCCCTGAAAATTGGTAGCGGGGGCAGGATTTGAACCTACGACCTTCGGGTTATGAGCCCGACGAGCTACCATGCTGCTCCACCCCGCATCAAAGAGCGCACATAATATTCATTTTATCGTTTGCCGTCAAGCATTTATATGACATTAATACATATAATTTGGGCCCATTCACAGACTCAGCGTTTTATCGTAGAGTGCAGCATATTAACCCCTGAGATTTTGGCCGCCACATGCCCAATGGAAACCAGTCACCCAAGCGTCAACATTTATTTCAACCCATTCAGTTGCGGCATACCCAGCTAAAAAATCGATGTGTGTTTGGCGCCCACACCACCAATATGAGCAAACTCAGCTTACCCGGCGCCCAACACCGAGCTTACTATAAAGAACGAGCTCAAGGTGGCGCTGCTATGATTGTGGTGGAGCCCATGCCGGTACACCCAACCGCGGTACTCACCCGGGGCAATTTTCTCACCAATGATGACGCCGTCATCGAACCGTTCAAACAATTAGTGGACGAGTGCAAGGCCTTTGGCACAGTGATGATTCAACAGCTTTACCACGTTGGTCAACACGGCGATGCCGATTTGTCATTTAGCCCTAACTGGTCACCCTCGGGCCAACCGTCCTACCACGACTCCGATGGCAGTCATGCCATGTCTGCGAGCCAAATTGAAGAGCTCATCCAAAGCTTTATCGACAGCGCCATACGCTGCCAGAAAGCCGGTTTCGACGGCATCGAGTTGTTTGCTAACTACCATGCCCTGATCGAACAGTTTTGGACCCCATGGTCGAATCATCGCACCGACCAATGGGGCGGCCGCCTAGAAAATCGTTTACGTTTTGGAAGCCGCATCATGGAGGGCATACGCACAGCCTGTGGCAACGATTTTATCATCGGCCTAGCCATTAGTTATGGCAACGCCCACAGCCCAGACCTAAGTTTAGAGGAAAAGGTGGTTATTGTGGCCTACCATGATCACGCTCGGCATATGGACTACGTCACTTGCGGCAGTGGTGGTTACCTAGGCTTTGATAAGCTCATGCCCACCTTCGTATTTGAAGAAAAAATAGGCCTACCTTTAGCAGCCGCAGTTAAACAAGCCGTAAATCACGCGCTCGTCACCTGTGAGAGCCACGTGCGCACACCAGAAAACGCAGACTATATTATCGCCAGTGAAGACGCCGACCTAGTCTCCATCGTGCGCGGCCAGATTGCCGACCCACAACTGATTAGCAAAACCCAGACACAGCGTGAACAGGACATAAGAGGCTGCATCTCTTGCAACCAAATGTGTTGGGGTCGGCGCTCTCGAGATTATTGGATCTCCTGCCTAGTTAACCCGCGGGTAGGCCGTGAACACGATTGGCACATACAAACCAGCAACACGCCGAAAAAAATCATCATCATCGGCGCCGGCCCAGCTGGGCTAGAATGCGCTCGAGTGCTCGCTGAGCGCGGACACCACGTCAGCATTTACGAAGCCACACCGGACCTAGGCGGGCAATTTAGACTGGCCGGCTTAGCACCACGCAGGGGTCAAATTTTAGAACTACTTGGCTGGTACCAAAGCCAGTTGCAAGCACTAAAGGTTACCATAAACTACAACAGCTACATGGACGCAGACGACCTAGGTCAATTACAGGCCGATGAGATTATCCTCGCCACAGGCTCCATGCCGGACCCAACGGCGAGCCAACGTTGGTTATGGCTAGCAGGCAATCAAGCCCTGCCCGGTTTGGATAATAAGGTGTACAGTGCGGAAGACGTACTACGCAAACAAGCAAAGCTGGGGCATCGCCTTATCTTGCTCGATGAAGGCGGCAACTGGCGCGGCTTGGGCACTGCCCTCTACCTTGCACAACAAGGCCATCAACTCACCATCGTCACGCCCGACCCATACGTGGGCAAAGAACTCACCCGCACCTCCGCCGACCTACCACTGCGCAGCCAACTAAAACAACTTGGCACTGTTTTTTTAGTGGAATCAGTGATCAGCCAATGGCAGTCTAGCACGGCCACCATTACCAGCTTGCTCGACCACCAGCAAACCCAAGTCGAAGCGTCCGCCATCGTCGTGGCCACCACAAACCGCGCTTTTAATGAGCTAGAACTCGAACTGACCGAAGGTGGCATTAGCTGCCACACCATTGGCGACTGCGTTGCGCCAAGGCAGGCCATGCAAGCCATATATGAAGGTCATAAACTAGGCCTTGAACTATAGGTCAAGCAAGCGTCTACCAACTGCCTTGGTTGGCCATTGATAACCAAGGCTCACAAGGAATAACAGCGCCGCCGGCCTGTAACAGCTCAACTGACACGCCATCTGGCGATTTAATAAAGGCCATACGGCCGTCTCTAGGCGGGCGGTTAATAGTTGTGCCGGCATCCAATAAACGCTGGCAAAGGCCGTGGATATCATCCACTTCATAAGCCAAATGCCCCCAACTTCGGCCACTCGATAAAACCTCATCGCCATCCCAGTTATAGGTTAATTCCAACAACGGCGCTTGGCTTGTTTGCGCTGCCTCAGCATCCATAGGTGCAGCTAAAAATATCAAACTGAAGCGGCCCGACTCATAGTCACTACGCTTGGTTTGCACCAAGCCCAACTGACCACACCAAAAGGCTAGGGATTGCTCCAGATCACTCACCCGAATCATTGTATGTAGATAACGCATTAGACTCTCTTTATAACGTCAAAATCAGGCCTCAGTAAAACATAGCAGCCACAAAAAAGCCTAGCAAATGCTGGGATTTTTAAGGTCATCATGGGTTTTATTTATGGGTGAGTGTTCTCAACATGACGCTTCTGATCAACCGGACGAGTGGTTAAGTTGGCAAAGAACGCCACCACCAATAACGCAGCCATTGCATACATTGTTGTATTGTAAAGGCTGGGGAGTGGAGTGAATAGTGCCCGCCGGAGCCAGTTCCATTAACTTACTTACTGTCACCGTTTTAGCTGCCACAAATTCATTTAACTGACTCACAGAGGATCCAAACTTAGTTTGGAAAGCAGCGGGGTCGTTTATGGCGTCGTTGACCGACATATTCCGTAGATACGTCATCGCAAAAGGACCTAAAACACCTGCCGTGGCCCAAGCAGTCAGCAAGCGACCATGGATGCCGCCGGCATGTAAGGTGCCAAATTTGTCCGCCAAATACACAGGCATGGTTGCAAAACCACCCACAACTTCCAAAACTGTGATGTTTTCATTGCCTGGTCGATATGAACATCGTTAGAAGTGATCATACTTTTGCAGATTCACTTTTCTCAGGCGCGGTCCAGCCTTCAGACTTCCAATCTTTAGCAGGCACACGATAAGCAAAAGAAGCTACCAATAACGAAACCACCACCCCATAAGAAGGAAAAAAACCACCACTTTTACTAGACATAACTTACTCCTGTTAGTTACAAGAGCTGCTATTATAGTTATTAGTTTTAGAACTGAAGGTAATCATCCATACACTATTATTGACAAGTGTCGCAGTGACCGGAAAATACATTTCGGCTTAACAGCCCGAAATATTCACTGCTACAGCGAACAATGCCAGCACTGCTATTCGATGATAAAAACTAGTATAGATTCATTGCCTTAGGCTGCCTAATAGACCAACGTCGTGTTGTAATAGGTGCCAGCTATTGCATGCCAACAAATCTACAGGCAAAAAAAAGAGCCTTGATAACAATTACGCCATCAAAGCTCTCTTTATATATTAAGTGGTGCGGATGGGGGGACTTGAACCCCCACAACCTAAGTTACCAGCCCCTCAAGCTGGCGCGTCTACCAATTCCGCCACATCCGCATTTAAAGTGTTAAAGTTGCCAGCCTCAGCCAACCAACTTACTCTGCTACTGGTACGTCGCTGTCTGTCGGCACTAGTGCAGAATCTAGCTCAGGTAGAGCTGATTCAACCACTTCGACTTCTTCAACAACGGGAATACCCGCATCAGAAATACTGCCGGCTTGTTGCTTGGCGTAAATAGCCAAGGCAAAGCTGGTTACAAATAAACCGGCTGCCAAAATAGCGGTGGTACGGCTTAGGAAATTACCCGAACCACTACTACCAAATACTGTTTGTGAAGCGCCACCGCCACCAAAGGAAGCGCCTGCATCAGCGCCTTTACCTTGCTGGATCATAATGAAACC
>CBDUDU010000072.1:0-10937 GCA_965366045.1 uncultured Oceanospirillaceae bacterium | reverse complement strand
TCTAGCTTTTTACTCCATTGAGCTAAGGTATCGGCCACTTTGTTAACGCCGGCAACGTTGTAGCTGCCGGAGTTAATTTCGGCCAAAGTCCATAGGTCTTGCTGCATGACTTGCTGCTGTGTAGCAATCCATTCTAGGGTCTGTGCTTCCAAGTCGTGGTTTACATTCAGGTTAGTCATGCGTTGTCTTATGCCTCTACAATCTGGCGCACAGCTTGTTCTAGAATGGCTAGGCCAGCGTCTATGTCTGCGTCTGGAATCAATAACGACGGTGCAAAACGGATGACGTCGGGGCCTGCCACCAATACCAACAAACCTTTGGCTTGGGCGGCTTTAAGGAATTCACCGGCACGGCCTTGGTACTCTTGGCTCAAGGCGCAACCAATTAACAAGCCTTTACCACGCACTTCGTCACAAAAAGGCATGCGCGCGTTAATGGCTTCTACACCGGCTCTAAAACGTTTGTGTTTGGCGTTAACGCCGGCCAATACTTCGGGGGTGTTAACAATGTCGATGACTGCTTCGGCAATAGAGCAGGCTAGCGGGTTGCCACCGTAGGTGCTGCCATGGGTGCCAATCGCTAAGCTTTTGGAAACCTTATCAGTGGTTAACATGGCAGCGACTGGGAAGCCGTTACCAATGCCTTTAGCCGTGGTAAGGATATCGGGCATGATGTCGGTTTGTTGGTAAGCGTACAAAGTGCCTAGGCGACCAGCGCCCGTTTGAACTTCGTCCAATACCAATAGGGCATGGTACTCGTCACACAACTCGCGGGCGCGCTTAATAAAGGCGGGGTCTGCGTCAATGATGCCGCCTTCGCCCTGTAATGGCTCCATTACGATGGCACAGGTTTTAGCAGAAACGGCGGCTTCTAAGGCGGCGATATTGTTAAAAGGTAAGTGGGTAATGCCTTCTAAAGCAGGGCCAAAACCGGCGCTGTATTTAGGCTGGCCACCCACGCTTACGGTGAACAATGTACGGCCGTGAAAGGCTTGTTCAAAAGCAATGATTTCGTGCTTTTCTTCACCAAAGTTATCGACTGCATAACGACGGGCTAACTTAAATGCAGCTTCGTTGGCTTCACCACCGGAGTTGGCAAAGTAAACTCTTTCGGCAAAGGTGGCGTCGGTTAGCTTTTTGGCTAAGCGTAGGGCCGGCTCGTTAGTCATAACGTTGGCAATATGCCATAGTTTTTCGCCTTGCTCTTTAAGGGTAGCAACTAGCTTTGGGTGGCTATGGCCCACACTGGTGACGGCAATGCCACCGGCAAAGTCGATGTACTCTGTGTCGTTTTGATCCCAAATGCGCGAGCCTTCACCTCGTACTGGAATAACGGGTGCTGGCGCGTAATTTTGAACCATTACTTCATCAAACAGGGCGCGGGTTACAGGGGTGTTGCTCATAAATCATCCTAAATAATATGTGGGTTAATAGTGCAGCTTAGCTGGCCTTTAGCTTGGCGATTTCACGCACCGCTACGGACAACATGGCTAAATTAATGTTGCTATTAGTTTGTAATTCGCTAAACAAATTCAAGCAGCGTTTGATCACATCTTGATTGCGTAGCTCCCAAGTTTGGCTTTGATCGCTAGACATCACCGTTTGGGTCAACTGTGCAAGGCTGGCTTCAAATTCCTGTTTGAGACTAGCGCGGGCTTTACGTTGCCACTGGTCTTGGCTGGGTAAATTGGCAATCGCTTGGTTGATCCAATCGCCCTGAAAGCGTGCGTACAAGCTGTACCAAGTTTGGGCCGCGGTAGGCACTTGGCTGGCACACTGGCGCGCAACTTGAGCCACGTCTAAACCGTGGTATAAAAACTCCAGTTGGCTTAAGCGCTGGCTGATGCCAGTATCTAGGCCACTTTGAGTGAGTTGTTGGGATTGTGTCTGAATACGCTCGGCCGCGGCTGGAGGCAATAAGTCGGCCAATTGAGAGGTATAATCTTGCATGGATTGTTGGTATTGATCAACCATGGCTTGGATTGATTCACCCTCATGACGGCTCAGCAACCAGAGGGTTAAATCCTCTAGCAAGGTTTGGATGTTTTTGTGTAAGGCCATCGATTTTGAGTAGTCCAGCATTAGCGTCACGCGATCTAACTCTTGCCACAGGCTATTGGCATCAACAATATCGCACGCAGCGGTATAGGCACGCGCCATATCGCCTGCTTCGGCGCCCATTTCTTCCTGCAAATAGTTGCAGAAGGTAGAACCCATGCGGTTGCCCATTTGATTAGTGACATGGGTGGCAATGATTTCACTGCGTAGAGGGTGTGAACCCATGGCAGCGGCATATTTTTTGCTCAATACCTTAGGAAAGTAGTGTTCTAGATTGCTGGCTAGGTAGGCATCGTTGCCAATGTCTGCAGCCATTAACTCATCAAACAAACGCATTTTGCTATAAGCCAGTAATACAGCGATTTCTGGCCGAGTTAAACCCTGCTGCAGGCGCGCACGTTCGTCCATATTGGCATCGTCCGGTAAACCTTCCAGTGCCCGATTAAGGCGGCCTTGTTTTTCTAAACTGTGAATAAGCCGTTTGTGATCACTCAGATGGGCACAGGCTTGATTTTGCGCAATACTCAGCACCAAACTTTGGTGGTAGTTATGGTTCAGTACCAAATCACCGACTTCGTCAGTCATGCTGGCCAGCAAGGTGTTGCGCTGCTTTACTGTCATGTCGCCCGCATCGACGAGCTGGCTAAGCAGAATCTTAATGTTAACTTCGTGGTCTGAACTATCCACACCCGCGGAATTGTCGATGGCATCGGTATTGATGTAACCGCCGGCTTGAGCAAATTCGATACGTCCATGTTGAGAGAAACCGAGGTTGCCCCCTTCGCCGACCACTTTAGCACCTAGCTCGTTGCCGTTAACCCGTAGGTTATCGTTGGCAGGGTCGCCTATATCACTGTGGTTTTCGCTGCTGGCTTTCACATAGGTGCCAATGCCGCCGTTCCAAAATAAATCCACTGGCATCTTTAACAAGGCATGAATCAATTCGTTGGGCGTCATTTTTTTAGCATCGGTGCCCATCATGGTTTGCATTTGTGCGCTTAGAATGATGGACTTTGCCGAACGTTCAAAAATGCCACCACCTTTGGAAATAAGCTGCTGTTCATAATCGCTCCAGCTGGAACGAGGCAAGTTAAATAAGCGTTGGCGCTCCACAAAGGACTTGGCCGCATTTGGGGTAGGGTCAATAAAAATATGCAGGTGGTTAAAGGCCGCTTGTAAACAAATGTGCTCGGACAAGAGCATGCCATTGCCAAATACATCGCCTGCCATGTCGCCGACGCCTACGACGGTAAAATCTTGGATTTGGCAATCGCGGCTTTGTTCTGCAAATAACCGCTTAACAGATTCCCACGCACCACGGGCGGTAATGCCCATCTTTTTGTGGTCGTAACCGTTAGCACCGCCAGAGGCAAAGGCATCGCCCAGCCAAAAGTTGTTTTTCTCGGAAATTGAGTTGGCCAAATCAGAGAAGGTGGCTGTGCCTTTGTCTGCTGCGACCACTAAATAAGGGTCGTCATCGTCGTAGCGCACCACTTGTTTAGGCGCCATCACTTGTTTGTCGACTATATTGTCGGTGACGTCGAGTAAGGCCTGGATAAAGGTGGAGTAGCTACGAATCACCTCGGCCATAAGCACTTCGCGATCTTGAGTAGTGGGCAATTGTTTACACACAAAACCACCTTTGGCTCCTAGTGGAACAATGACCGCATTTTTCACCATTTGCGCCTTAACCAGACCTAATACTTCGGTGCGGTAGTCTTCTTTGCGATCGGACCAACGCAAGCCACCACGGGCCACTTTGCCACCCCGTAAATGCACGCCTTCGACCCAGGTGGAGTAGACGAAAATCTCGTACTTAGGCAGCGGTAGCGGCACGCCAGGAATGTGGCTTGGATCTAACTTGCACGACAGGTATTGGTGAGCCTGGCCATTGCTGTCGGTCTGGTAGTAGTTGGTGCGCAGCATCGCCATGATACAGGACAAGAAATACTTAACAATGCGGTCTTCGTCTAAATTGCTCACCTGTTCTAAAGCCAAACCAATGTCTTCTTGTAACTGAGTGATGGTGCTGGCATCGGCTTGCGCTTGTGGGTTAAAGCGAGCTTCAAACAACCGCACTAAGGTATGAGTGATACCGGCGTTACGCATTAGCGTTGATTGCATGTAGGTTTGGCTAAATGGCACCTGAATCTGATGTAAGTAGCTGCTGATAGCGCGTACTAAAATAATTTGCTGCCACGTTAGGTTGGCGGCCAATACTAAACTGTTAAATCGATCATTAGCCACTCGGCCGCTGTAAATTTGACCAAAGGCTTCTTGGAAGCGTTCTTTGACGTTGGCTCCCTCGAGGTTTACCTGGGTATCGATTTGGATCACAAAGTCTATGATCCACTGGTTTATACCAGTGCTCGATTTAATGCTGTAGGGGTGGGCATTGATCACCTTTACACCCATGCGTTCCAAGATGGGTAACACGTCGGACAAGGCCTTGGCTTTGCCGTGGCCAAATACCTTAAAACTTAAACTTTGGTCATCTTGATTCAAAGAGCGGTATAAGTAGGTGGAAAGAGGTTTGTCGACGTTAATTTTCTGCAGCCGCATCAAATCCATGACTGCGACTTGGGCAGAAAAATTCTCTTGATAGGCCATGGGGAAGGCAAGGGCGTATTGTTTGAACAACTTATTGCCTTTGGCCTCCCCCTGTTTATTGTTAAGCGTAGCATGTAAATGGTCAGGCCACGACAACATAGCATCACGCATTTGTTGTTCTATATCATCGATGTCGTAGGCCGTGTTATGAATGTCTTTGCCGTGCACTGTTAGCTGGATGCGTGCTAGAGGCAGCTCCGAGAACATAACGTTAAAGTCGACGCTGGTGCCATTGAACTCGCGCATTAAAATAGCTTGCATCTTAATTCGAAATTGGGTGTTAAAGCGCTCCCTAGGCACGTATACCAAGGCGGTGGCAAAACGACCATAAGTGTCTAAACGCAAAAACAATCGTAAATGATGGCGTTCCTGTGTTTCGATTACACCACGGATAATGGGGTATAACTCGCCCACACTGGCTTGCAACATTTCGTCACGCGGGTAGTGGTTTAAAATGTGTTGTAGGGCTTTGCCCTTATGGCTGTTAGGCAGTAGCTGAATACGCTTTCGTAAGTCCTGTGCTTTGCGGCGCAACAGTGGGATTTCGTCAATACGGGCGGTATAGGCGGCGGAGGAATAGAGCCCAAAGAAACGATCTTCGCCCACCACATTGCCTTGATCATCAAATCGCTTAAGGCCAAGGTAGTCGAAGTTGACGGGCCTATGTACGGTTGAACGGCTGGTGGACTTAGTCATCACTAGCATTTCAGGCACGAGGGCTAAACCCGATTGATGTTGAGATAAAGTAGTGGGTAATAAGCTCTGCGGGCTGCAGTTGTCATCTCTAAAGCTACCTAACCCAGAACCCGCTTTGGGTGTCAGTTGACAGAGGCCGGTTTTCGAATCTTTAGATAAGTCATAAGAACGATACCCTATAAAGGTAAAGTGGTTGTTGGCCACCCAGCGCAAAAAGGCCACGTTTTCTGCTAAGTCTTCTGGAGCTACCGGTAGCTTTTGTGTTTCTAAGGTGTCGATAATTGACACCAGTTTGGTGCGCATGGGTTGCCAATCGTCAACCACCAAACTGACGTCACTGATTACGCTAGTTAAGGTGTCAATGATCTCCTGCATCGAAAAGGCGTCAGTTTGCTGGTCAATTTCAAAGCGCATCATGGCTTCTAAACTGGCGCTATCGGCCTTACCAGTGAAGGGTGTGAAGTTGGTGGCTTTGCCCTTGTTGTCGCGTTCAACGGCGACTACCGGATGTGTGGTGGTATGTATGGTATGGCCTAGATGACCTAAGGCATTGGTAATCGAGGACACCAAAAAAGCTTTGTCGTCACAAATAATATCAACCGTGGTGTGGCTAGTATGCCACTGATGTTCGTCATAGTTGGGATTGTAAACACGAATTTTCACCTCACCTGGTTGGCGCTGTTTAGCGCAATCCCACAGGCTCGCAATAGCGCCGTAGAGGTTATCGGTGTCAAATTGGATCAGTTCTGCCGGGATGCTCTCGGAATAATACAGGCGAGCTAATTGTTGCATGGTGTTGCAATTGGTTTTGTTCTGGCATTTGTTAATGAGGTCGCAAACTAAATTGATAGCGTTATTTTTCTTATCGGTGAGGGTGCGCATTCAGGTTTCCTTGAGTCAAAGCACGATATATGAAACTGCCAGCTACTATTATTCAAGAAACACACCCCCTGCACTAGGGGGTAAGTTGAGATAGCGCGACCCTATTTGTTGGGAAAATGACATTCCACGGCTTAGATCGGTTTTTCTGGCCTTTTTGTGCCCTCCTAGGAGGATTCAGTGTATCCTTTAGTCTATGCCAGAGACCCCAATAAATCACACCCTAGGTTTGCTACTTTTACCACAGGCGAGTTTGAGCCACTATGGCCAAATAGCCGAGTTGCTATTACACGCTAACCGTATTTTAGAGCGCCCGCATTACCGTCAACAGGTGTTGTCCGTAGGTGGTGATTGTGTCCTTGGAGCGGCGCCAGACTACCTTACCAGCGAAAAGCTTGAAACTTTGTTTTTAATTGGCGACTTACTCGTGCCGGCGCCAGTCGATGCCATGTTAGAGCGTTGGTTATTGCAGCAAGCTAAGTCGGGCGTGCAAATCTTGGCGATTGGCACAGGCATTATGCCGTTGGCGAATGCAGGGTTGTTGAACGGTAAACGGGCCTGTTGTCACTGGTCTAGCATCGAAGCTTTACGTGCGGCCTATCCAGACGTTATCTGGAGTCATCATTTGTTTGAGGCAGAGCAACAGTTGCTCACCTGTGCCGGTGGGGCGTCGACTACGGATCTCATGCTGTCATGGTTAGGGCAGCAACAAGACTTGGATTTAGCAGTGCATCTGTCGGAATGGTTTTTGGTGGAGCGTATGCGGCCCCAAGATGCGCAACAACGCATCCCGCTAAAGGCTCGTATCGGCACCAGTCAGCCCAAGCTCATTGAAGCTGTGACGCTGATGGAAACCAATCTTGAAGAGCCATTGTCACCTGATGATCTAGCGTACCACGTGGGCCTTTCTCGACGTCACTTAGAGCGTTTATTTAAGAAACATTTAGACAGTGTGCCATCACGCTTTTATTTGCAACTGAGGTTGGATAAAGCAAGGCAAATGTTACGTGATACCGACCGTTCTATCGTGGAGGTGGGTATGGCATGTGGTTTTTCATCTGCCAGCCACTTTAGCACCACCTACCGTACCTACTTTAATCTAACACCACGCCAAGAGCGTGGCCGTGCGACCCATGTAGAATCGGCACCAGACTGGAGTCACTCTGTGGCCATTCAGCGTCGCTTAGACTAACTTTATTACCTTAATTTTTAGAGGCACCTATGGATATTTTTGCGTCTGCAACCTTACTGTTCTTAGTTATGGACCCATTAGGCAATATTCCTTTATTTTTGTCGGTGTTAAAGCAGGTGCCAGAAGCAAGGCAGCGTTTGGTCTTGCGCCGTGAGTTGTTAATTGCATATGTAGTACTGTTATTGTTTTTAGTATTGGGGCCACACATTTTGGAATTTTTGCAGGTGTCCCAAGAAGCTATACGTATTGGCGGCGGCATAGTGTTGTTTTTAATTGCCTTAAAGATGGTTTTCCCTAAAGAAGGAGGTGTGTTAGGAAAAACCCCCGATGGCGAGCCGTTCATAGTACCCTTAGCGATTCCGCTTATGGCTGGACCGTCGAGTTTGGCGATGATTATGTTGATGCGTAAATCGGCAGAAGGCCAGTGGCTAGAACTATGGTTGGCGGTAACCGCTGCTTGGTTTGTGTCGGCAGTGATCTTGCTCGCTTCGCGGCGTTTATACAGCTTGCTGGGTGAAAAGGGCCTTATCGCCATTGAGCGCCTAATGGGAATGGTGTTGATTATTATGGCAGTGCAAATGTTATTGGAAGGCACGGCTCAGTACTTACATCTAGGGTAGGTGGCTAAATTCAGCCAACTACTGCGGTTGGAGCTATAAGTTACTTTGATGTCGCATCAAGATAGACGCTGCAATACTTAATGGCCCATAGTGCGAGGTTAATAATTCAACACGTGGGGCAGACCACGACATAGGTATTAAGCATGAGTTTAAGTGTCTTCGACTTGATGAAAATAGGCATCGGGCCTTCCAGCTCTCACACTGTGGGCCCCATGCGTGCCGCTTTGGCTTTTGTGGAACAACTTAAAGCTGAAAATAAGCTCTCGCAAGTGACGCGAGTCAAAGGTGAGCTGTTTGGTTCTTTGGGTGCCACGGGTAAAGGACATGCCAGCGATATCGCTGTAATATTGGGCTTGTTGGGCGAAGCCCCCGACACCATTGACCCACCCCAAGTACAGCCTATGTTGGCAGAGATAGAGGCTAATGAGCGCCTACCGTTGATGGGCGAGCACGAGATTGAGTTCATTCAACATCGCGATGTCATTCTTAACCTTGAAGAGTCGCTGCCGTATCACCCCAATGGCATGACCATGAGTGCGTTTGACGCCGCTGGTGGACTAGTGCTGGAAATATCTTACTACTCGGTGGGTGGAGGCTTTATTGTTGATGAAACTGCGGCCAAAGCCGACGCCTTGCCGGTTGACGACGATCAGCCTAAGATACCTTATGCGTTTACCACCGGCGTTGAGCTGCTAGCTCATTGTGATGCGACGGGCAAAAGCATCAGCGCAATCATGATGGAAAATGAAAAAACCTGGCGCACCGAAGAAGAAGTTAGAAGCCAGTTGTTGCACATGTGGCAAGTGATGAAAGAATGTGTTCATAACGGCTGCCATACTGGGGGCGTTTTGCCCGGCGGACTCAACGTTAAGCGACGTGCCGCAGATCTGTATCAAAAGCTCAATAGTTTGGGTTCAGTCAAAGTTATCACCCCACAGTTGTCTGCTATGGATTGGGTTAACTTGTATGCTATGGCAGTGAACGAAGAAAATGCGGCCGGTGGTCGTATTGTTACGGCACCTACTAACGGTGCTGCTGGTATCATGCCGGCCGTAATGCATTACTATGATAATTTTTACCCCAATGCAGATGACGATGGTATCGTGCGGTTTATGTTAGCCGCCGCAGCCGTTGGTATTTTGTGTAAATTGAATGCATCTATCTCGGGTGCCGAAGTAGGCTGCCAAGGCGAAGTAGGTAGTGCGTGCGCTATGGCGGCCGCAGGTTTGGCAGAAGTTATTGGAGGCACTCCAAGGCAAGTAGAAAACGCAGCTGAAATTGGGATGGAGCACAACCTAGGTTTAACCTGCGACCCTATTGCTGGTTTAGTACAGGTGCCGTGTATCGAACGCAATGCCATGGGATCTATTAAAGCCATTAATGCAGCTCATATGGGTATGCGAGGCGATGGTGAGCATTTGGTGTCGCTGGACGACGTGATTAAAACCATGCGTGAAACCGGCGCTGACATGCAAGACAAGTATAAAGAAACTTCACGTGGAGGCCTCGCTGTTAACGTTACTAACTGCTAATTCTGTTATTCTTGCTGCCTAAGATGTTTGTCATAAATACTAGTCAGCATGGAGAAGTACATGTCTACACTGCGTCCAGAGGCGGGTATATTGCCTCCCGTTGGTAGCCCCATTACCCATCAACCCAGTTTTGGAGAACGGCTGCGGGCGTTACGCCAAGCCCGAAAAATGACCTTACAACAGGCCAGCAAGGAGACCGGTGTAGCCCAATCGACCTTGTCGAAGATGGAAAACAACCAGCTTTCTCCCACCTTTAATTTGATGCAAAAGCTGGCCGTGGGACTAGGCATAGACATGCCGCAGTTGTTTGCGCCCGTGCATGACCCCCGTATTTCTGGTCGTCGTAGTGTCACCAAAAAACAACAAGGCCGAGAGCATCTCACCGCCACGTATGAACATGAATTGCTCGCCACCGAACTTGATTCTAAACGTATGGTGCCGTTTAAAAGCCGTGTGCGGGCTCGCCGCCTAGATGAGTTTGGTGGCTGGGTCCGGCATAAAGGTGAAGAGCTGCTACTAGTGCTTGAAGGCGACGTGTTGGTATATACCGAAGAATATGCGCCGCTGCCGCTTAGCGAAGGCGACAGCACTTATTTTGACAGCACTATGGGTCATGCAGTGGTGTCTGTCAGTAAAGAAGACGCGCTGGTGCTTTGGGTGTGCGTGGCGCAATGAGACAAGTTGTATTAGCCAGTGGCAACGCGGGTAAACTTAAAGAATTTGGCCAATGTCTAGCGCCGCTGGGTATTGAGCTGGTGGCTCAAAGTCAGTTTGTGAGCCAAGAAGTCGAAGAAACGGGCCTTTCTTTTGTCGAAAATGCCATTCTTAAAGCCCGCCATGCGGCGGCTGCATCGGGACTGGCTGCACTTGCCGATGATTCGGGCTTAGAGGTTGACGGGTTGCACGGTGCACCGGGTATCTACTCGGCACGCTACGCGGGGTCGGCGTTATCCGGCGCCGCCAAAGACGCCGCTAACTGCGCCCACTTAATTGCTAATTTAAAACATGTACCTAGCGATCAACGTAACGCTCGGTTTCAATGTGTCTTGGTGTACATGCGCCATTCACAAGACCCTACGCCACTGATCTGCCAGGCGGCATGGGAAGGTGTGATTATGGACACGCCACTGGGCGATTATGGTTTTGGATACGACCCTATTTTTCAAGTGTTAGAAAAAGGCTGCCGTGCGGCTCAGCTCACCCCAGAGCAAAAAATCTCCATTAGCCACCGGGGTCAAGCTTTGGCGCAATTACAACGGGCCTTGGTTTAGCAGACTAGAGTAATATTGATGCACACACTGCCTGCCTTAAGCCTTTACATTCATATCCCTTGGTGTGTGCGTAAATGCCC
>CBDUDU010000071.1:0-11292 GCA_965366045.1 uncultured Oceanospirillaceae bacterium | reverse complement strand
GGCACCACTGGCCAAAGCACGGGTGAGGTGGTGTTTAACACTTCCATGACCGGCTACCAAGAAATCCTTACGGATCCCTCGTACGCACACCAAATTGTTACTCTTACCTACCCACACATTGGCAATACTGGTACCAACTCAGAAGACGAAGAGTCTGCCCACATCTGGTCAGCTGGCTTGGTGATTCGAGACTTGCCGTTAATGGCGAGCAACTGGCGTAATACTCAGCCACTTGATGAATACCTTATTGCCAACAACGTGGTGGCCATTGCCGATATAGACACCCGCCGCTTAACTCGCATTTTGCGCGAAAAGGGCGCTCAATCTGGCTGCATTATGGCTGGTGACGATATTGATGAAGCAGCAGCTTTAGCCGCGGCTAAGGGTTTTGCTGGTCTAAAAGGCATGGACCTTGCTAAACAAGTTACGGTTGAAGAGGCCTACGACTGGACCGGTTCTACTTGGGATTTAGTGGAAGGCAATACAGAAAAGACCGACGGTCAGCTTAAGGTTGTGGCCTACGACTACGGTGTTAAGCGCAATATTCTACGCATGTTGGTAGAGCGCGGTTGTGATTTAACAGTAGTGCCTGCACAAACGCCAGCCAAAGACGTATTGGCTATGAACCCAGACGGCGTATTTTTGTCTAACGGCCCGGGTGACCCAGAGCCCTGTGACTATGCCATCGCCGCCATCAAAGAAATCCTAGAAACAGACACGCCTGTGTTTGGTATTTGCTTGGGCCATCAGTTACTGGCTTTGGCCTCTGGTGCTAAGACTGAAAAAATGAAGTTTGGTCACCACGGTGCCAACCATCCAGTACAAGATTTAGATTCTAAAGTGGTGATGATCACCAGCCAAAACCACGGTTTTTCAGTCGCAGAAGACACCATGCCAAACACCTTGCGGGCTACCCACAAGTCTTTGTTTGATGGTTCTTTGCAAGGTATTGAACGTACCGATAAGCAGGCCTTTAGTTTTCAAGGTCACCCAGAAGCGAGCCCAGGCCCACACGACGTGGCGCCACTGTTTGATCGTTTTATCGACATCATGACAGCGCGTAAAGCTTAAGCCCTAGAACAGATTATTGGATAACCGACATGCCTAAACGTTCCGACCTCGAAAGTATATTAATCCTTGGCGCTGGACCTATCATCATTGGTCAAGCCTGTGAATTTGATTACTCAGGTGCTCAAGCCTGTAAAGCCCTGCGTGAAGAAGGCTATCGTGTCATTTTGGTGAACTCGAACCCAGCCACCATTATGACCGACCCCAGCATGGCAGACGCCACGTACATCGAGCCGATATGTTGGGAAACGGTAGAACGAATCATCGAAAAAGAGCGCCCAAGCGCTATTTTGCCGACCATGGGTGGTCAAACTGCGCTCAACTGCGCCTTAGACCTTAACCGCATGGGAGTACTGGAAAAGTACAATGTAGAAATGATTGGTGCCGACGCAGACACCATCGATAAAGCCGAAGACCGTAATCGTTTCGACAAAGCCATGAAGAACATTGGCCTTGAATGTCCGCGTGCGGAAATTGCCCACACGTTGGAAGAGGCCTTTGACGTGCAAACGCGCATTGGTTTTCCTGCCATTATTCGCCCTTCTTTCACTATGGGTGGTTCGGGTGGCGGTATCGCTTACAACCGCGAGGAATTTGAAGAAATTTGTATCCGTGGTTTAGACCTTTCACCCACCAGTGAGCTGTTAATCGACGAGTCGCTGATTGGTTGGAAAGAGTATGAAATGGAAGTCGTGCGTGACACCAACGACAACTGTATCATCATTTGTTCCATTGAAAACTTTGATGCCATGGGTGTACACACCGGTGACTCCATTACTGTAGCGCCTGCACAAACCCTCACCGACAAAGAATACCAAATTATGCGTAACGCCTCGTTGGCGGTATTGCGTGAGATCGGTGTAGAAACGGGCGGATCTAACGTACAGTTTGGCGTGAACCCAGAAGACGGCCGCATGGTGGTCATCGAGATGAACCCGCGGGTATCTCGTTCTTCTGCATTAGCCTCTAAAGCCACGGGTTTCCCGATTGCCAAGGTGGCGGCTAAGTTGGCCGTAGGTTACACCTTAGACGAACTTCAAAACGACATTACCGGCGGCGCTACACCTGCTTCATTTGAGCCGGCCATCGATTACGTTGTGACGAAAATTCCTCGTTTCACCTTTGAGAAGTTCCCTCAGGCCGACGACCGTTTAACCACGCAAATGAAATCTGTGGGCGAAGTGATGGCCATTGGCCGTACCTTCCAAGAGTCTCTACAAAAAGCCCTTCGTGGTTTAGAGACTGGCATTCATGGTTTAGACCCAATTCTATCGTCCGATGAAGAAAATCCACGCAGCAAAGTTATTGCCGAGCTAAAGACACCACGTGCAGACCGCATCCAATATGTGGGCGATGCCATGCGTATGGGTATGGACATGCAAGAGATCTACCAGCACTCTGGCATTGATCCTTGGTTCTTGGTGCAGTTAGAAGACCTAATTAAAGAAGAGGCCAAATTGGCCACCTTGGGTTTGGCAGACCTTAACTACGACATGGTCTATGGCCTCAAGCGTAAAGGTTTCTCTGACATCCGTTTAGCCACGTTGCTAGGCCTGACCGAAAAAGGCTTCCGTCAGCACCGTCAAAAGTTGGGTGTACGCCCAGTATACAAGCGAGTGGATACCTGCGCGGCCGAGTTCTCTACAGACACAGCGTATATGTACTCGACCTATGAAGAAGAGTGCGAGTCGCGCCCAAGTAACCGCGATAAGATCATGATCTTAGGTGGCGGGCCAAACCGTATTGGTCAAGGCATTGAGTTTGACTACTGTTGTGTTCATGCGGCGCTTACTATGCGTGACCAAGGGTACGAAACCATTATGGTTAACTGTAACCCTGAGACCGTATCGACCGATTACGACACCTCGGACCGTTTGTACTTTGAGTCTGTTACCCTAGAAGATGTGTTAGAAGTTGTTGCCATTGAACAGCCTAAAGGCGTTATTGTTCAATACGGCGGTCAAACCCCGCTGAAGTTGGCTGTAGATCTTGAAAATGCCGGCGTGCCTATCTTGGGCACCAGCCCAGAAGCCATTGACCGTGCCGAAGATCGTGAGCGTTTCCAGCAGATGATTCAACGTTTGGGCTTGTTGCAGCCAGACAACTCTACTGTGCGTAGCCAAGAAGAAGCGGTACGCGCTGCAGAAAAAATTGGTTACCCGCTAGTGGTTCGCCCATCCTATGTACTCGGTGGCCGCGCCATGGAAATCGTGCACAAAGAAGACGAACTCAAGCGCTATATGAACGAGGCTGTAGAGGTGTCTAACGACTCCCCAGTATTGCTAGACCGCTTTTTGAGCAATGCCGTAGAAGTGGACATTGACGCGGTATGTGACGGCGAACAGGTGGTGATTGGTGCCATCATGCAGCACATTGAGCAAGCTGGTGTTCACTCAGGTGACTCGGCGTGTTCCTTACCGCCTTACGACTTGCCGCAAGACGTTCAAGACGCAATGCGTGATCAAGTTAAGCGTATGGCACTAGAGCTGGGTGTGATCGGCTTAATGAATACGCAGCTTGCATGGCAAGATGGTGAAATTTACATCATCGAAGTCAATCCTCGTGCTTCACGCACAGTGCCGTTTGTTTCTAAGTGTATTGGTGTGTCTTTGGCTGATATTGCAGCCCAAGTGATGTCGGGGAAGACGCTTGCAGAAATTGGCTATACTGAAGAAATTATCCCTGGCTACTTTAATGTTAAGGAAGCTGTATTCCCATTCAACAAGTTCCCAGGTGTTGACCCTATTCTGAGCCCAGAAATGAAGTCTACCGGTGAAGTGATGGGTATTGGTGACAGTTTCGCCGAGGCCTTTGCTAAAGCACATATGGGTACTGGCCAAGCTATGCCTGTAGCTGGCAAGGCATTTATATCGGTACGCGAAGTGGACAAGCCGGCGTCATTAAAGCTTGCAGCAGGGTTAATTAACCTTGGTTTCACCCTAGTGGCAACCAGTGGCACTCAAAAAACCTTGACCGATGCCGGTTTTGAATGTGAGTTGGTTAACAAGGTGATGGAAGGTCGTCCTAACATTGTTGATAAGATCAAGAATGACGAAATCACCTTTGTTGTGAATACCACCGAAGGTCGCCAAGCGATTAACGACTCATCGTTGATTCGTCGTTCGGCCTTGCAGCATAAAGTAGCTTACTCTACGACCCTCACAGGTGGCTTAGCTGTCATGCAAGGTTTGGAGTTTGGTGAAGAAAAAGAAGTGCGTCGCTTGCAAGATATGCATGCCACGCTAACAGCGTAAGGAACAACATTATGGCGATTACTAAAGTCCCCATGACGGTACGTGGCGAGCAAATGTTACGTACGGAGCTAGCGGAATTAAAAACCGTAACTCGGCCACGCATCATTCAAGATATTGCCACTGCTCGCGAGCACGGTGATTTGAAGGAAAATGCTGAGTACCACGCGGCGCGTGAGCAACAGAGCTTTTGTGAAGGCCGTATTCAAGAAGTGGAAGCTAAGTTGTCTTTGGTGCAAGTGATCGACGTGAGTCAGATTGCGCCCACCGGCAAGGTGATCTTTGGCACCACGGTGACCATTATTAACTTGGATACCGACGAAGAGAAAACCTATTGCATTGTTGGCGAAGACGAAGCGGATATCAAGGCCGGTAAGATTTCATTGGGCTCGCCCATTGCCCGCGCCTTAATTGGCAAAGACGAAGGCGACGAAGTTAAGGTCACCACCCCAGGTGGCGTGCTGGACTACGAAATTGCTGAGGTTCAGCACCTCGTGTAGAGGTTAAGCACGTCGTCGGTTTTGCAGCGCAGAGATCCTGACCTCCGTCAGGATGACGTTTTACCCTCGTCATTCAGGCGTAGGCCGGAATCTCAGCATGGCGTTAGCAGTCTAACGCTCTAGGTTAGACTTCTTCGGGTCGGCATCTGGATTGTGTAAATAAACCAACGCCACGTTGCCAATAGATTGTACCAAAGTTGCGCCGCTTTGCTTGAGCATATCGGCAATCAGTGCGCTCTTTACCGCCCGATCACCCACCGAAAATTTCACTTTAATCAATTCATGATCAAATAACGCACGAGCTATTTCTGCCATTACGTTTTCTGATAGGCCGTTACCTGCCACGGTCACCAACGGATGTAGTGCGTGGCCAATGGTGCGGAGTTGTTTTTGCTGTGATTGTGGTAGTTTCATGGGTGTCCAAAATAAAATGCGTGCTGAGCAGGGCGCCAAGGGCCGCGATGCTGTGTTAAACTGGCCCACATTATACCCGATGTATGGCGCCTGCGCTTGTACGTCGCTCGAATTGTAACCGACATTGACAACTATCATCAGAGATTCACTTGGCTAGATCAAAAACCAGCAGTAATTGGCTCAAAGAGCACTTTGACGACCCTTATGTTAAGCAGTCCCAAAAGGATGGCTATCGCTCGCGTGCCAGTTACAAGCTGCTTGAAATGAGTAAAAAAGATCGCCTAATTAAACCTGGCATGATCGTGGTGGATTTAGGCGCGGCTCCGGGAGGTTGGACCCAAGTGGCTATGCAGCTGGTCGGTGAAGAGGGCACCGTGGTGGCCTCTGATATTCTCGCTATGGATTCCATTGCTGATGTTACCTTTGTGCAAGGCGACTTTACTGAGCAAGCGGTTTACGATCAAATCGTTGCCGCCCTTGGCGACCAAAAAGCAGACCTTGTAATTTCTGATATGGCCCCCAATATGAGTGGTAACCCCGCTATTGATCAGCCAAAATCGATGTACTTGGTGGAATTGGCTTTAGATATGGCCCGTAGCGTGTTGAAACCTGGCGGTGCCTTTGTTGCCAAGGTATTCCAGGGCGAAGGATTTGATGATTTATTAAAAGACACCCGTACCAGCTTCACTAGTGTACGGTCACGTAAACCCGATGCTTCACGCGGCCGTTCGCGAGAAGTTTATCAATTGGCCACCGGTTTTAAAGGGCAATAATTATTGCCACTAATACCGGCGCCAGCCTCGGATAGAGGATTAGGAGTTTAGCACTTGAACAACATGACAAAGAATTTGGTTTTATGGCTCATCATTGCAGCAGTGCTGCTAACGGTGTTTAACAATTTTAGCCAAGAAGCTGCCCCCAATCGGGTGAGCTACTCCGACTTTGTGCATGCAGTACAGCGTGACCAAGTTAAAGACATTGAAGTTGACGGTATTATTATTACCGGTACATATGGTAATGGCACTGAATTTGAAGTGGTGCGGCCTGCCTTATCCGACCCTAAGTTAGTGGATGACTTAATTGCGCATCAGGTTGGCATTGTAGGTAAGCAGCCAGAACAACAAAGTATTTGGGTGCAATTACTTGTAGCCAGTGCGCCGATCCTCATCATTATTGTGGTATTCATGTTCTTCATGCGTCAAATGCAAGGTGGTGCAGGTGGTAAAGGCGGCCCTATGTCGTTTGGCAAGAGCAAAGCGCGCTTGATGAGCGAAGATCAAATTAAAACCACTTTTGCCGACGTGGCAGGTATAGAAGAAGCCAAAGAAGACGTCGAAGAGTTAGTAGAATTTTTGCGTGACCCGGGCAAGTTTCAGCGTTTAGGTGGTTATATTCCCCGCGGCGTGTTGATGTCTGGCTCTCCAGGTACAGGTAAAACCCTATTGGCTAAAGCCATTGCCGGTGAAGCCAAGGTGCCGTTCTTTAGTATTTCTGGTTCCGATTTTGTAGAGATGTTTGTAGGCGTGGGTGCATCACGTGTACGTGACATGTTTGAGCAAGCTAAAAAACAAGCCCCTTGTATTATCTTCATCGACGAAATCGATGCCGTAGGTCGCCACCGTGGTGCCGGTATGGGTGGTGGTAACGACGAGCGTGAGCAAACACTAAACCAGTTGTTGGTGGAAATGGATGGCTTTGAAGGTAACGAAGGCATTATTGTTATTGCGGCCACCAACCGCCCAGACGTTTTAGACAACGCTTTATTGCGCCCAGGTCGCTTCGATCGTCAAGTGAACGTGCCATTGCCTGATATCCGTGGCCGCGAACAAATTCTTAATGTGCACCTTAAAAAGGTACCTTTAGGTGACGGCGTAGAGCCTAAACTTATTGCCCGTGGTACGCCAGGATTCTCGGGTGCCGATTTGGCCAACTTAGTGAACGAAGCGGCCTTATTTACAGCGCGACTGAATAAACGCACTGTGGGCATGGATGAGCTAGAAAAAGCCAAAGATAAAATCATGATGGGCGCAGAGCGCAAATCAATGGTGATGCTACCTCAAGAAAAGCTTAACACCGCTTTCCATGAAGCGGGCCATGCTATTGTAGGTCGTTTAGTGCCAGATCATGACCCAGTTTACAAGGTCACCATCATTCCACGTGGCCGTGCTTTGGGTGTCACCATGTTCTTACCCGAGCAAGACCGCTATAGCTTGTCTCGCCAAGGTATTTTGAGCCAAATATGTAGCCTCTATGGCGGCCGAATTGCGGAAGAAATGACTCTGGGTAAAGACGGCGTAACCACCGGCGCATCTAACGATATTCAGCGCGCAACACAGCTGGCACGCAACATGGTTACTAAGTGGGGCTTGTCCGAAAAGCTAGGGCCATTATTGTATGAATCAGAAGACTCTGATCCGTTTAGCGGAGCTCCAGGCAAAGGCGCTAAAGGCTTTTCCGATGAGACTACGGCGGCTATAGACGCAGAAATTAAAGATATTATTGAAGATTGTTACCAACGTGCTCATACCATTTTGCATGATAATCGTGACATTCTAGACGCGATGGCCGCAGCGTTAATGAAATACGAGACCATTGATTCTAGCCAGCTTGATCAGTTGCTTGCACGTGAAGAAGTCTCTGCGCCAGAAGGCTGGGATGAGCAAGAGCGTAATAGCAGCGATGTCGACGGTGATGGCAATGCCGACGCTGAGCCATCACAAGACCAAGCCACCGTTGCCGAGGCTGACCTTGATGCTGACAACAGTGACGTGCCTGGTGCGGACGAAGCGCCAAGCTAAATGCAGTTTGCTTCGCAATGGCTCGATTTGAACGAGCCTCATGTCATGGGTGTGGTTAATGTCACACCCGACTCCTTCTCTGATGGTGGCAGTTTGTTTGCCAGCCAGTCTTTGTGCCTAGATGCGGCCATGGTTCGAGCTCGAACCATTGTGGCGGAAGGCGCAAGTTTCCTCGATATTGGTGGTGAATCCACCCGCCCAGGCGCTGAGCCTGTGTCGGCGCAGCAAGAACTCGACCGCGTTATCCCTGTGATAGAAGCCATTAAAGCCTCCCTTGATGTGGTGGTGTCCATTGACACCAGTACCCCACAGGTGATGCTGGAAGCGGCGGCAGCTGGTGCTGGGTTGATTAACGATGTGCGTGCCCTAGGCCGCGCTGGCGCGCTGGCAGCCGCCGCATCTACGGCTTTACCTGTATGTCTTATGCACATGCAGGGCGACCCCCAAACTATGCAAGATAATCCAGTCTACGAGTCGGTGGTGCATGATATTGGCAACTACTTTGAGCAGCGGGTTAGCGAATGCGAAGATGCGGGCATTACGGCACACAAAATTTTGCTGGATCCAGGATTTGGGTTTGGCAAAAGCTTGGCGCATAATCTACAATTGTTGAAGCAGTTGCGCAGCTTAGCCAACAAAGGTTTACCCTTGTTGGTGGGTATGTCACGCAAAAGTATGATCGGCAATGTGCTTAACCGGCCAGTTGACGAGCGTTTGCACGGTGGCCTAGCGGTCTCGGTTATGGCTTACGAGCGTGGCGCCCATATCATACGGGTACATGACGTGGGCCCTACGGTAGACGCATTGCGCATGGCACATGCGGTCATGAACAGTATCTAAAATTGCACGGTTAAAACACTGTACTAGGAAAGTACATACAGAAGAACAAAGGAGCGCAGTATGAAATATTTTGGTACCGATGGTATTCGCGGTTGTTGTGGTGAATACCCAATTACACCAGATTTTATGCTCAAGTTAGGCTGGGCGGTTGGCAAAGTGTTTTCTGAGTCTGGCCGCAGTAAAATACTGATTGGCAAAGACACCCGTATTTCGGGCTACATGTTCGAATCGGCCCTGCAGGCCGGATTGTCAGCAGCCGGTGTTGATGTGCGGTTGTTGGGCCCCATGCCGACCCCGGCGGTGGCCTACCTTACCCGTACTTTTCATGCCGAAGCGGGCATTGTTATTAGTGCTTCTCATAATGGCTACCAAGATAACGGTATCAAGTTTTTCTCATCTAACGGCACTAAATTAGCCGATTCTGTAGAAGCTGCTATCGAAGATAAATTACAAGAAGTCATGCAGTGTGTGGCCCCAGAAGATTTAGGCCGTGCGCGACGCATCGAAGATGCCGCAGGCCGTTATATCGAATTTTGTAAAGGCACCGTAGGCCCCCATACCAACTTAAAGGGTATGAAAATTGTATTGGATTGCGCTCACGGCGCTACCTATCATATCGCGCCTAATGTATTGCACGAACTCGGTGCCGACGTAAATAGCATCGGTATTGATCCCGATGGACTCAACATCAACCAAGACTGTGGTTCAACCTCAATTGCTATGCTGCGTAAAGTGGTGCGTTTGCAAGAAGCCGATTTGGGTATTGCCCTAGATGGTGATGGTGACCGCGTGATCATGGTTGATCATATGGGTGAAGAAGTCGATGGTGATGAACTTATGTTTATCATTGCTGCACACCAACAGCGTAACGGCCAGTTGGAAGGTGGGGTTGTGGGTACACAAATGAGTAATTTGGGCATGGAGTTAAGCCTTAAAGATTTGGGTATCGACTTTGTTCGCGCCAAAGTGGGTGACCGCTATGTAATGCAGATGCTCAAAGAAAAAGGCTGGTTGTTGGGGGGTGAATCGTCCGGCCATTTAATTTGTCGCAACCTCACCACTACCGGTGATGGTATTGTGGCAGCGCTTCAGGTGCTACAAGCGATGCAGTCGAGCCGTAAAACGTTGCATGAACTAAAAAATCAGATGCAAAAAATGCCACAAAAGCTGATTAATTTACGTTTTGGTAATCGCGTAAATTTATCCGAATACCCTGCTATTGATACCTATGTAGATGCCATAGAAAAACGTATGGAAGGCAGGGGGCGTGTGTTGCTACGTCCATCAGGCACTGAGCCAGTGGTTAGGGTCATGGTAGAAGGTGAGAACGCAGACTTGGTGAATCAGTACGCCCATGAACTGGCTCACGACGTGAAACAGGTTATCAGTTAATAAATTTGATTCAATTGAGCGCCAAAACCTGCGAATACCTTGTTTAGCACCGCTAATTTGAGTATTATGGCGCGCTTAAATTGAATACCCTTGGTTTATCCACGAAGTAGGGAAGGTATGGCAAACATGATAGTTGCAGGCAACTGGAAGATGAATGCCAGCAGAAGTGCTGTAACCGAGCTATTATCGGGCCTAAAACAAGGTCTTGTTGGCACCAGCGGAGCTGAGTTGGTGGTTTTTCCACCTTTTCCTTATTTAGCGCAGGTGCAACAAGAGTTGGCAGCGAGCAGTATTCGTATTGGTGTGCAAAATGTTTGTGCCGCACCCAAGGGCGCATTTACCGGCGAAGTGTCGTTGGCAATGGCGGCGGAATTTGGTGTGACCTATGTATTGGTTGGCCACTCCGAACGACGTGCTTTGTTTGCCGAAGACGACGCTCAAGTGGCGGCTAAATATGTAGCCACACAAGCAGCCAATCTAACACCTATTTTATGTGTTGGGGAAACCTTGGAACAACGCGAGCAAGGTCAAACATTGGCCGTGGTTAACGCCCAGGTACAGGCCATTATCGACGCCGCTGGCGCTGATAGCTTTGCTAATGCAGTGATTGCCTATGAACCCGTTTGGGCCATTGGCACTGGTTTAACCGCCAGCCCAGCACAAGCTCAGGCGGTGCATAAGGCCATTCGTGAACATGTGGCAACGGTGGCCCCAGTTGAAGCGGCGAGCGTTAAAATTTTATATGGCGGCAGTGTAACTGCTGCTAGTGCTGCGGAGCTATTTGCTCAAGCAGACATCGACGGCGGTCTGGTAGGCGGCGCGTCTTTACAGGCAGAATCATTTTTGGCCATTGGCCAAGCGGCTCAGTAAACGAGCAGAACCAGACGAAGCGAGAAGTTTAATGGAAGTAGCAATCTTAATTGTACATGTGTTGTTGGCTGTGGCCTTAATCGGTTTCATTATGATCCAGCAAGGTAAAGGCGCTGATGCAGGCGCTTCCTTTGGTGGCGGTGGCGCTTCACAAACAGT
>CBDUDU010000070.1:0-11456 GCA_965366045.1 uncultured Oceanospirillaceae bacterium | reverse complement strand
TAAAACATAACCAGAAAAAAGTGCAAGGGTTATTCCTACAACCAGGGTAAATGCGCCCTATTCATCCCCTCTAACGCCACTACTATGGTTTGCTCACGCACACTTTGACGGTTGCCGACAAACTGAAACAGCTTACTCGATACCGCCCCATTTGACTGCGCCCACGCAATCCATACACTGCCTACGGGCTTTTCAGGCGTACCACCATCTGGCCCAGCAACACCACTCACCGCCACACATACGTCGGCTTTTAAAGCCCTACAGCCGCCCATAGCCATAGCCTCTACCACAGTTTCGCTAACCGCGCCTGACGTATCCAATACCGCTGTGGGCACACCTAATAAGTTAATCTTGGCACTATTATTGTAACTAATGATGCCACCAACAAACCACTGTGAACTTCCTGCTAGATTTGTTAACACGGCGCCAATGCCACCACCCGTACAAGATTCGGCCGTTGCCATGACTAAACCACTTTGAGTTAATCGATGAGCCACAGCAACGGCTAATGCGGCCGTTTGGCGCGAAGTGTTTGGCATTGTTCGTAATCCCCTAGGTTCAATAAAGTTGTGTCAGCTATAAACACTTATTCCATGTATCAGAAATTCGATACCCCTCTGGCCATGGATCGCTTGGGTCCAACATGTGCTGATGTGTGCCTGTTATCCAGCCTCGCCCACTAATTTCCGGACGGATCGCAAGAGTTTTGCCAACCTGTGTGGTACCAAGGATTTTACCTGTGAATTCCGACCCAACAATCGAATTACCGGTAAAATTATCCTGTAACCCCATTTGGCCCTGTGCATGCAATAACGCCATTCTTGCAGAAACCGCTGTTCCCGTAGGCGATCGGTCGAGTTTCCCAGGCTTGATTGAGACCACCGATTTAGCCCATAAATCGTTTCCCTTGCGCGATATAGGACCCGCAAATAGACAAAAGGAATGATGCCGCCAGTCTGGTTGTGTAGGATGTTCAAAATTTAATTGCTGGTTGGCAGCATGGGTAATTCTGACACCCAATTCTGCGATCTCACGTGCTTCATCCACCGCTAAAGACAGCCCTAAAGCCACAGGATCTACCACCACAAAGCTGTCACCACCAAAAGCTGTATCGACAAGTAGAGTGCCAAACCCTTCAACTTCAAGTGCGGCAGCCTTATGGCCCACAAATGATGCCAGGTTTTCAAGCGTGATGCGTTCGGCCTTGCCGTTGGCGCACTCAGCTCGCACTCGCACTAACCCACCGGGGGCCTCGAGTACCATGTTAGTGACTGGTTCTTGCATCGGAATAATGCCCGTATCAAGCAATACCGTAGCCACACAAATAGCATTGGATCCTGACATTGGTGGCGTATCTTCGGGTTCCATGATGATCCACGCGGCATCGGCTTCGGGGTGCTTAGGCGGCACCAGCAGATTAACATGGCGAAACACGCCTCCTCGAGGCTCATTGAGCATGAAATTACGTAGCGTGTCGTCTTGTGCTATCCATTTGCGCTGCTCCCAAATGGTATCTCCAGGTGGTGGAGAAACTCCACCCACGATCACATCCCCAACCTCACCCTCAGCGTGGCACGATACCGTGTGTATAAGCTTTGTACTGCGCATTGATGCCTCACCTTATATGTGCAACAAATTTATGCAACTGATATCAACTCCTGCGATGCAATTGATATTTGCGTGACGTTACGACTGACCGTACAATTGTAGTTTGTATGATGATGTTACAGAGCTAGAACCTATACTAAAGAATGCGTCCTCTTGATACAAACATTTACTGCATGATACTGCGCGATCCTCAAGCCATTACATTTGGTTCTATTGGCGACAATGAATTTTGCTTTATTAATGAAAATACTCAACAAAAACAAAGCGCTAGATAACAGTATGAATTCAAACCACACTCCCATGATGCAACAGTACCTTGGCATTAAGCGCGACCACCCTAACGATCTAGTATTTTACCGCATGGGTGATTTTTATGAGTTGTTCTATGACGACGCAAAAAGCGCTTCTGAGTTACTTGATATTTCCCTCACATCAAGGGGCCAGTCTGCGGGCCAGCCAATACCTATGTCAGGCATTCCTTATCATGCCGCTGAAGGTTATATTGCTAAAATTGTGAATGCCGGCCGCTCCGTTGCAGTGGCTGAGCAAATTGGCGACCCCTCCACCAGCAAAGGCCCTGTAGACCGTAAGGTAGTACGCGTGGTTACCCCTGGCACCCTTACAGATGAAGCATTAATGGATGCCAACAGCGAACGCTTGTTGACCGCAGTGTATCAATTGCAAGACAGTTACGGCATTGCAAGTTTAGACATGAGCAGCGGTCGGTTTAGCTTACTCGAAGCCACTTCTGTTGATCAATTACAGACCCAATTACAACGCTTAAAACCGGCTGAATTATTGTTCGACGAAACCAGTGATATGCTGGCCCAGATTCAAGACTGGCCCTGCCGTAGGCCACAAGCGACTTGGAATTTTTCCCTTGATACAGCCCAGCGCTTGTTATGTAACCAATTTAATACCCGCGATTTGAGCGGCTTTGGCTGTGATGAAATGGCCGCTGCCATATGTGCTGCGGGTTGCTTAATAAACTATGCCAAAGAAACTCAAAAAGGAGAACTGCCTCATTTACGTAACTTGCAGGTTGAATTGGCCCAAGACACGCTGATACTTGATGGGCCCAGCCGAAAAAATCTGGAGATCGATCAAAACGTCCAAGGCGGAGACCAATTCACCCTAGCGCAAATCCTAGATTCAACCTCCACACCCATGGGTGGACGGCTGTTGCGCCGCTGGCTCAACAATCCGTTACGTTGCATCAACACCTTACATCAGCGCCAGGATTTTATTGCACAAGCCATAGATACCGATGTTACCGAGTCTCTGCAATTGGCACTTAAACCCATTGGTGACATTGAGCGCATATTGTCTCGTATTGCACTACGGTCAGCACGCCCAAGGGACCTGTCACGTCTCAGCGCCAGCTTACAAGCTTTGCCTCAACTACAGCAACACCTCGGTCTGTTAACCGCCCAGAAATCTTTATCGCTAGCCCAAAAAATAAATCAGTTTCCTGAGCTAGTAGAACTCTTGGATCAGGCCATTACCGAAAACCCACCAGTCATCATCCGCGACGGTGGTGTGATTGCCGAAGGCTATGATGCCGAACTCGATGAACTACGTGGTTTGAGTCAAAACGCGGGGCAGTTCTTGCTAGATCTAGAAACCCAAGAACGCGAACGCACTGGTTTATCAACCCTTAAGGTGGGTTACAACAGAGTGCATGGTTATTACATTGAGATCAGCCGATTACAATCGGGCCAGGCACCTACTGAATATGTACGCCGCCAAACATTGAAGAACGCTGAGCGTTTTATCACCCCCGAACTCAAAGCTTTTGAAGACAAAGCCCTCAGTAGTAAAAGTCGCTCACTAGCTAGAGAGAAGGCGCTTTATGAAGCCCTTGTTGAGCAGGTAGCAGAACACCTGAACGACCTTCAGCTTGCGTCGGACGGCATTAGTGAACTGGATATTCTCGCCTGCTTAGCCGAACGTGCCATTAGCTTAGATTTGGTGCGGCCGCAATTAACTGAACAAGCGGGCATCAACATTGATCATGGCCGCCATTTGGTTGTCGAACAGTTAATCAGTGAGCCTTTTGTCGCCAATGACTGCTGTCTCTCAGCTAGCCAAAGCATGAAAATCATTACTGGGCCCAATATGGGTGGTAAGTCCACCTACATGCGTCAAGTAGCTCTCATCGTTATCATGGCTCAAATCGGCTCTTTTGTGCCTGCAAAAAATGCTAGTATTGGCATTGTAGATCGTATATTTACACGGATGGGCAGCAGTGACGACCTTGCGGGGGGTCGTTCAACCTTTATGGTGGAGATGACGGAAACTGCCAACATACTGAACAACGCTACCCATCAAAGCCTCGTGCTGATGGACGAAGTAGGCCGTGGCACCAGTACCTTTGACGGCCTCTCACTAGCCTGGTCCTGTGCCTTCAATCTAGCCCAAGGCATTGCTGCGCTGACCTTATTCGCCACTCACTATTTTGAAATGACGCATTTAGTCGACCAGTTGGCGCAAGTTGAGAATGTGCATTTAGACGCGACCGAACATGGCGACAGCATTATCTTTATGCATAAAGTATTGCCAGGCCCAGCGAGCCAAAGCTACGGTTTACAAGTCGCTAAGCTGGCAGGTGTACCTCTCAATGTCATCAATGATGCACACATTAAGTTACAACAACTTGAAGTCGATGACGGCTCTAGCAAACCCAGCAAATCAATAGCACCATTACAAACTGATTTATTCAGTAGTTTGCCCCATGCTGTGGAAAGCTTGTTGCAAAACAACAATGCCGACGACATGACACCAAGGCAAGCCCTAGACCTAGTGTATCAAATGCAACGCGCCTTAAAATAACAACCAGCCGTTGTTAAAATTAAAGCTTAGCGGCCAACATATCAGCACTATTTAGCCCCTCGGTTTCTAAAATATTGCGTAAGCTGCGTAACGCACCGAGTTGGACCTGCCTGACTCTTTCACGCGTCAGGCCAATTTCTTTGCCCACATGTTCTAACGTACATACAGCATGTCCGCGCAAACCAAAACGTCGGCAAATAATGTCTTTTTGCAAATCCGTTAGATGATCAAGCCATTGCTCCATGTTTGCCATTAGATTACTGTTTACAGCTTGGTGCTCTGGACCTGGGCTATTCACATCTGCAATGGTATCTAGCAGCGTGCTGTCGTTATCTGGGCCTAAAACACTATCAACCGAACTGACTCGATCGTTAAGACTGAGCATGGCGCTCACCTGTTTAACAGGTTTGTCCAGATACTCTGCAATTTTTTTGGCTGTGGGTTCGTGGTCCAACTTTTGTGCCAGATGTCGTGCTGCACGCAAATAAACATTGAGCTCCTTAACCACATGGATCGGTAAACGGATGGTTCGTGTTTGGTTCATAATGGCTCGCTCTATGGTTTGGCGTATCCACCAAGTGCCATAGGTTGAAAATCGAAAGCCTCGTTCTGGGTCGAACTTTTCGACCGCTCGAATCAGGCCTAAGTTGCCTTCTTCAATCAGGTCTAGCAAAGTTAAACCACGATTGAGGTAACGCCGTGCTATTTTGACTACCAAGCGAAGATTGCTTTCAATCATCCGGTGGCGGGCACTTTCGTCGCCCTGCAACGCCAAACGAGAAAAATACTGTTCTTCTTCTGCCGTTAATAAGGCACGAAATCCAATTTCACCTAAATAAAGCTGCGTGGCATCCTTGAACGGGGTGACATTGTTAGATTTATTACTTTTACCTTTATAGGCAGCAAATTTAATTTGACTGCGCCTCTCGTGTGCTTGCTCTATCGATAATTCTTGCGTCATTCAACTATCCTATACTCATCAAAGTCGTTACTGCGGAGCTTTATGGGCAACTGCTTATAGTTTTGGCAAGTACTGTAGCGGATTAACCGGCTTTCCATTTTTTCGAATTTCGAAATGTAACCGAGGATCCAACTGCGGACCCTTTCCTACCTCTGCAATCACCTGGCCAGCGTTAACCTGGGCACCTTCGGTAACCAAAATTCGGCTGTTATAGGCGTAAGCACTCAAAAATGTTTCGTTGTGCTTAACCACGATTAAATTGCCGTAACCTTGGATACCACTGCCAGCATATACTATTATTCCACTTGATGCAGCTTTTACCGAATTTCCGAGACGTGATGAAACCTCTATACCGTGAGATATTGCTCCTTTACTGGAGAATTTTTGTACCACTGGGCCATTCAATGGCCATTGCCATTTGACTGACCCTGTAGCCATTTTTTGATTATTATTCAAAGAATTAGTTTTAATATTTGAAACTTTTTTAACTACACTTTTTGGCTTAATTTTGGGCTTAGGAACCACCGGTAATATTTTTTTATTATTTTCATTTAAATTGATATTTATTTCACTAAAAACCAAATTCTGCCCCACATATATAGTGTAAGGCAATGTTATAGCATTCACTTTTGCCAATTTTTTATAGTCCCAGCCAAAACGCCAGGCAATTGCAAACAAGGTATCACCACTGCGCACTTGATACGACGCTGGGGCTGATTGCACACTACTGGCACTGGCTGACTGGGTACTTAAGCTGTAACCAAGCTCGTGCACAGGCACATATTGGCTAGCCCCACAGGCCGTCAAAAGCAACCCGATTAAGCCACAGTATAATGCGTGTAACACAGTGGCAGGCGAGTATTTACCCATCAACGTTAGCTTTTAAATCTTGCAGCCTAACTCGACCAAACTTAAACACCAGAGCAGCCGCCAACAAAAACACTACTAGGCTCGCCATTAACTGATGATCTAAGCCGGTCATTTGGCTATAGTTCCAGGGCAATAAGTTTTCTTGCTGTAGCGGCACTTCTGCGCCAGAACTGTTGAGCCGATAGGTGATGGTGTGTTTCCAAGGCCACAATTTAACCGCGGAACCGATCATCAAGCCCGTCAGCAGGCTCATTACTGACGCCATATAATGGGTTAATAGGTAGCTAACTAAGCGGCTAAAGGTGAGCAAACCTACGCCACAACCCAAGGCAAAAACAACAATAACTTGCAGGTCTAACGCGGCCAGCCTACCAATCAAATAGGGGTAGACGCCAATGATAAGCAAAATAAAACTACCCGAAATACCGGGTAATATCATCGCACTTATGGCCAAGGCGCCTGCAGCCATCAACCACACATAACCCCAGCCAGAAAACCCGTCAACAACGGCCAGTACTGGCATATTGGCCAGCGATACACTCACAACTACGCCTAACAAGAGCCAAACCAATCGTAAACTTTGCTGTGCCAGCAATTCCTTGAGCAGCAATCCACTAGCCACCAAGATTAAACCTAAAAACAGGCTCCACATGAGCAAGGGCTGCACCACAAGCAACCAACTAATGAGCTTTGACAGCAACAACAGACTCACACCTATGCCTAGCCCAAGGCTAACTAAAAAGCTCGCGTCGAGGTGCCGCCACGCCTGCGCCACCTGGCCACGAGCTAATAACTTAGCAAAGGTTAGATCTACGCCACTGATGGCGGCCAACAAACGGCCGTATATGCCGCTGAGTAAAGCCACTGTGCCGCCAGAGATGCCTGGCACCAAGTCTGCTGCGCCCATCATCATACCGGTAATTATTGTACGCCACTGCCACCCAAAGTCTTTTTGTTTCATCGTCTTATCATAGTCCATTAACTAAGTCGTTAACCTACTGTGCCGTTAACCAATGGCACAAAGTTGGCAGCTTCCACTTTTTGTTTACTAAAGTGATTGCCCGAGCGGGTGATTTTTAACAAATGTTGTTCATTGTCGCCCACTGGGATAATCATACAACCCCCTTCTGCCAGCTGCCACTGCAAGGTTTTAGGCACTTGCGATGGTGCCGCCGTCACCATAATGCCATCGAAAGGTTCTCTGTCTGGCCAGCCTTCGTAACCATCACCATGGCGGTAAACCACATTTTGGATAGCCATCGCCTCCAGCCGCAGTTTGGCCCTATTTAGCAATGGCTCAATGCGTTCCATGGTAAATAAACGCGGTACCAGTTGCGCCAATATACAAGTTTGATAACCTGAGCCAGTGCCCACTTCTAACACTTTTTTAGCGTTGCAAGAGGCGAGCAACAACTCACTCATGCGGGCTACGGTATAGGGCCGTGACAAGGTTTGATTGTGGCCGATGGGTAAAGACTTGTCTTCGTAGGCCCGATGCGCCAAGGCTTCGTCTAAAAACAGATGCCTCGCTGTGGTACGCATCACTGACAGCACCCGCGGGTCCTGCACGCCTAATACTTGCAATTGCTCCACCAAGCGCTCACGAGTGCGTTGAGAGGTCATACCTATACCCTGACGACGCGCATGTTGGCGCTTAGGATCCGTCACACTGTAGCGCATTAAAAGGTGTCCTGCAGCCAATCTGTAACGCTGTCAAAGGCATCATAACAAGCCATATCGGGCGTTAATGGCGTCACCGATACATAGCCATGCTCGATGGCATGAAAGTCTGTACCAAGCTCAGCATTTTTAATCAGACCGACAGGCCCAATCCAATAACACTGATGGCCACGAGGATCTTTGGCATCAATGGCTGATGCGCCTAATTCCCTGGTACCTAATTTAGTCACTTTCACGCCTTTAATCTCTGCGTAAGGCAGGTCTGGTACGTTAACGTTAATGATACAGCGCGACGGCAATTGTAGTTGTTGCATATCCTTGACCAGCTGACGTGCCACTTTTGCAGCACTCTCAAAGTGTTGTTTACCCACCAAAGACACAGCCATTGCATGGTGTTTTAAATAACGCCCTTCCATAGCCGCCGCCACGGTACCTGAATAGAGCACATCGTCACCTAGGTTGGCACCGTGATTAATGCCCGACACCACCATGTCTGGCGCAATATCGAGGGCGCCATTAATACCCAGATGCACACAATCTGCGGGGGTGCCATCGATAGCAAAAAAACCATTCTGCTGAGGCATCAAGCGCACTGGACGAGACAAGGTCAGGGAGTTGCTGGCGCCGCTTAAGTCCCGGTCGGGAACAATCACGGTAATTTGATGATCTAACTCTAGTTGTTTAACCAAGTGGGAAAGGCCCACTGCCTGCACGCCATCATCGTTTGAAATCAATAATTGCATAACCCTATCTCTGTCATTGTGTTTGAGTGATTTCGCGTATTAAGGCGGTTGCGTAGCTGCCACGCATGAGATGAAACTTCAATTCTAAAACGTCACCGTCTACCCACTGCCAACTAAAATCTTTGGGCCACAAACGTAAACTGCGCCTTTGTGCGCTTAAGTCTTGCGCCACCAACGCCTCAACCCAAGGTGAAAACGGGGCTAATATCTGGCTTTCATATAGGCTTGCAGGCGTCACAGGGGGACTACCCACACGTCCTGCCATGGGCCCCGTTGGCGCAAGATCCCCGCTGTCAATACGATCTTGAACCCCTGCTAAATCAGCACCATCGGCGGCGGCATCAAATTGACTAAAACCATCACTAAACATACACCGATCACCAGCTAAGGCTTGCAACCAAGAGGCATCATTGACCCGCTCACTGAGCAGATGATTAAACAGATAGGACCTTACAGAAGACAACGCCATGCCTCGTTTAAAGCGGTCCTTGATACGCTTTCCTTGAAGCATCAACAATGCCAAGCCGAGGTTACCCCCATGGTGACCAAAGCGCTGATCGCCAAAGTAATTAGGTGCACCCTGCTGAGCAATTGTTGCCAACCTGTATTCAACCAGATCAGAAGCGTTAATACCACGTAAACGGATGCAAAAATAGTTTCCTTGATGCACCCCTGTTTTGAGTTTACGTAAGTGACGCACGGCCTGATGAAGGAGCACTTGTGGCGATTGTAATTGCTGCCAATCTGGATCTACGTCTTCTGCCTTGCCCGGTAGATGAACACCAAACCATTGCCGCGTCACACCCCTACGGTCCTTGAGACCCGAATAATTGACCTGCCGCGCCGGTACGCCAGCTAATTTGGCGATATTGCGCGCCAAAAAGTCGGTGTTGGTATCGGTCTTAGTGATATCCAAATACACATGTTCACCCTCACCGCAGGGTTCGAAACCAAGGTCTTCGGTCACTAAGAAGTCGTTGCAGTGAGTTTTAAGCTGCGCTGTAGTTTGCGGTTCGCCATGGGCATAGGCCCAATTCATGGGCCACGTCAGGGGTGCTAAGGTTTGTATGGAGTGGGCGTTAGCCATTAATCTTCTACCAATTGATAAAATGTTTCGTTAGGCTTAACCATACCAAGATTATAACGCGCTCGTTCTTCGATCGCAGCTATGCCTTGCTTTAGATCCAACACCTCGGCATGCAGCTGCCGATTGCGTTCGGCCAAGGTGGCGTTAACTGCTTCTTGCGCATCAATTTGCTGCTGTAGCTGTGCTACTTCTAGCAAACCGGACGGGCCCCACCAGAGGCTGTACTGCATCAATACTAAAGCAATAAATATTAGACCGACTAACCATTTCATAAGCGTAACCTACCTGACGCTGTGCCAGTATGTATTCACAAAAAAAGGGAGTTTGCTTGGACTACAATGCCCAGCTAAACTCCCTCGCTTACGTTAGTAGGCTAGCACATTTGCCAACAGTCTATATAGACTGATTGAGCTGAGCGTTAGCTTTTGCCGTGAATTTCGGCAAGCCCACGGTAAGGCGCGGCAGCACCTAACTCTTGCTCTATACGTAGTAAGCGGTTGTATTTTGCCACTCGGTCAGAACGACACAATGAACCTGTCTTGATCTGCCCTGCCGCTGTAGCTACAGCCAAATCGGCAATCGTAGTATCTTCGGTTTCACCGGAACGGTGAGAAATAACCACGGTAAAACCTGCGTCCTGAGCCATACGAATGGCGGCCAAGGTTTCGGTAAGCGAACCAATTTGATTAAATTTAATCAAAATTGAGTTGCCGATACCTTGCTCAATTCCGCGGCTTAATATCTTGGTGTTGGTAACAAATAAATCATCACCTACCAATTGTACGCGTGAGCCGCACTTTTGGGTTAAATCCTGCCAGCCATCCCAATCACTCTCGTCCATACCATCTTCAATAGAAGCGATAGGATGTTTGTTACTTAGCTCGGTTAAATAAT
Organism: uncultured Oceanospirillaceae bacterium; assembly: GCA_965366045.1. Lineage (GTDB taxonomy): Bacteria > Pseudomonadota > Gammaproteobacteria > Pseudomonadales > Balneatricaceae > Njordibacter. The sequence continues at coordinate 781 of CBDUDU010000070.1, read as the reverse complement.
CAGCAAAACCAGAAGCGTCAAAGGCTTTGCCTTCACCACTGAGGTTATAACTACCGTCGGCATAAAATTCTGAGGCGGCACAATCCAAGGCTAAAGTAACATCCTTGCCCAATTCATAACCGGCGTTGTCAACGGCTTCTGCAATCACATCCAAGGCCGCTTCGTTAGACGGCAGGTCAGGTGCAAAGCCACCCTCGTCGCCTACCGCAGTGCTTAAGCCGCGCTGGCTCAAGACCTTCTTTAAGGCATGAAATATTTCTGCACCACAACGTAACGCTTCGGCAAAGTTGGGTGCACTCACTGGTTGCACCATAAATTCTTGAATATCTACGTTATTGTCTGCGTGCTCGCCACCGTTGATGATATTCATCATAGGTACAGGCATGCTGTATTGGCCAGCAGTGCCATTGAGTTCGGCAATGTGTGCGTACAAGGGTATGCCTTTGTACACTGCGGCAGCCTTAGCAGCAGCCAAAGAAACGGCCAAAATAGCGTTAGCGCCTAGCACTTCTTTATTTTCTGTGCCGTCCAGTTCAATCATGGCCGCATCTAAAGCACTTTGGTCAGTGGCGTCCATACCTTTTAAGCGGGTAAGGATCGGCCCGTGAATACCGGCAATAGCGTTGAGCACGCCCTTGCCTAAATAACGTGACTTATCGCCGTCTCGCAATTCCAACGCTTCGCGTGAACCCGTTGAAGCTCCTGATGGCGCACACGCAGTGCCAAAGGCGCCGCCGGCTAATAAAACGTCTGCTTCAATAGTGGGGTTACCACGTGAGTC
>CBDUDU010000069.1:0-11814 GCA_965366045.1 uncultured Oceanospirillaceae bacterium | reverse complement strand
GGTGGAAAACGGGTCACGACTTGGCCATCATTATTGCCCTTTCTTACATCTTTAGCGATGATGTTACGAACAAAGTTTGATGCCTGTACGACGGTTTTTTCGGCCACGAATGGGTCTCCTTGAGTCTTGCCCTGAAAAACCAATAATTATATGCCTTTTAAGGCCCATAGTGCCACCTAAATTAGCCGAGAAAAATGCACCAATACAACCACTCTAGATTGCATCCTCGGCCCTAGAGCCTCATAATACGCCCTAACTGGGTTGCCTTATTGGTTGCCCATATTTTTAACCAACATTCTTTAAGGCTATTCCATGTCTAACGTATTAATGCAGACCAATTTTGGTGACATCACCATTGAACTTAACCACGAAAAAGCGCCTATTACAGCTGCCAACTTTGAGCAGTACGTACGTGACGGCTTTTATGACGGTGTTATCTTTCACCGTGTAATCGATGGTTTTATGGTCCAAGGCGGCGGTTTTGACGTTAGCATGGACCAAAAAGAAACCCGTGCTAACATCGAAAACGAAGCTGACAACGGCCTTACTAATGACGAAGGTACCTTAGCTATGGCGCGCACCATGGATCCACACTCGGCGTCTGCGCAGTTCTTCATTAACGTTGGTGATAACGCTTTTTTGAACCATTCTGGCAAAAACTCTCAAGGTTGGGGTTATTGCGTATTTGGTAAAGTTGTAGACGGCATGGACGTAGTTAACCAAATCAAGAAAGTACAAACCACTTCAAAGTCTGGTCATCAGGACGTTCCCGCTGAACCTGTAGTGATCGACTCAGCCAGCATGATTGAGAGCTAAATTCATGCGTCGCCTATTCATTGCCGACTTACACTTGCATCCGGCTCGGCCGGAGCACAGTCGCGCACTAATAGACTTTTGCCAGCAGCGTGTCACGCAAGCTGACCATCTCTATATATTAGGCGACCTGTTTGAAGCTTGGATTGGGGATGACGTGGGTTTAGTAACCTATGCCGACGTTATCGCCTGCTTTAAACAATTGACACAATCTGGCACCCAAATATTTTTTATGGTTGGAAATCGAGATTTTTTAATAGGGCAAGCATTTTATCAAGCCACTGGCATTCAGCCACTACCCGACCCTAGCCTTATCAACATAGACAACCAAGACGTATTGTTAATGCATGGGGACACCTTGTGCACCGACGACTTAGACTATCAAGCCTTCCGCACTTTAACTCGTGATCCCCGCTGGCAAGAAGAGTTTTTGGCCATGGCGCCCGCCCAACGGATGCAGCGAGCTGCCGAATATCGCCAGCAAAGCCAGTCGATGACGGCCTTAAAAAACGACAGCATTATGGATGTCAATATTGACGCCGTAAACCGCACGATGGCCGAACATGGCGTTAGCTTGCTCATTCATGGTCATACTCATCGCCCACAAGTACATCATATACCTCAAGGTGAACGTATTGTGTTAGGCGATTGGGGTGGGCATTTCGACTACCTAAACTGGCCGCAAAACAAAGCTTGGCATCTCATTCGCGAGCCGATTTAACACCTTGTATCAACCATCCTTTAAGTTGGCCCCAGTTAAAAAACAGTCTGGTTCTATTGTAAATATCTCTTCACACACTAGTATTGTAAGCAGTAGGGCATAAAATCAGTCACTGGCTGATGGCTCAACTCACCGAAGCTTTGTGCTAGATCTCTGATCTGCATCATTAATAATTACAATAATGGTTCAACGCTAATAGGCTTTAGGACCACACACAAGGAACAGGGTTATGAAAACTTTAATTAAAACATCCACTGCTGCTATCGCCTTAGCATTGGCAGGCAACGCCGTTGCTGATGTCAATGTGGCTTACTTTTTGGAATGGGCTACGCCTAACCAAATTGCTAAAGTAGAAAAAGCATACGATGACGCCATGGGCGAAACCGTTAACTGGACCAACTTTGGTACTGGCGTAGGCATGACTGAAGCCATGCTTGCTGGTGATATTGATATTTCCTACTCTCAAGGCCTTACGCCTTTCGCCAACGCCGTTAACGCTAACGCACCGATCAAAATGGTTGCAATTGCTGTTGCATATGGTGCTGCCGATGACTGTATCGTACGTAGCGACGCAGGCATCACTAAAGCCAACGCTTCTGAGCTTGAAGGTCAAGCCGTTGCGGTACCACTTAACACCATGGCAGACTTCGGATTCCGTATGACCATGGCTAACGTTGGTGTTGATGTTTCTCAACTAACCATCGTTGACCAAGAGCCAGCAGACGCTGCAGTATCTCTAGCCGACGGTGCTGTTGTTATGGCCTGTGGTTACGGCGCTAACTCTCTAAACAAGATGAAAGAAGTGGGCTCACCGATGCTTACACCAGCTGAAAAAGCTGCTGCAGGCATCTCCAGCTTTGACATCATATCTGTTACCGAGACCTTTGCTCAGGAACATCCTGATCTAGTGCGTACCTTCGTAGAAGTGACTAGCGAAGCGAACGCAGCATGGGCAGCTGACCAGTCTAAACTTGGCGTAATTGCTAAAGACGCGGGTATGACTGAAGAAGCAACTGCTGCTCAAATGTCTGGCTTTGTTTTCCCAACTGTAGCCGAGCAAAAATCAGACTACTTTAGTGAAGACGGTATCGCTCGCAGCATGGTGGCCTTTATGGGCAACATGTTCGCTACTAGCGATACGCCAGCTCTTGCTGACTACAACGTGACTATCGATACGTCTTTCCTAGACTAAGATAGACCAGTGCTGCGCGGTGATCTCTGGATTGCCGCGCCACTTCCGCTTCGCTCCTCGCAATGACACCTGTGAAAACACACCCTTATTGCGAGCGCTGCGAGGCAATTTATCTATACAAACTATACCTTTGAAGAGTTACCTATAATGAGTGACCTAGTCTCAGACAACTTAAATATGCAGTTCACTACCCCATCTGGGCTAGTTGTTCATGCCTTAAAAGATGTGAGCTTTAACCTAAAAAAAGGCGAATTATTATCCGTCTTAGGCCCATCCGGATGCGGTAAAACGACTTTACTCAACATCATTGCCGGTTTCCTTAACCCTACCGGTGGTAGCGTTAAGCTTGGTGGCTCCGAGATCTTAGCTCCTGGCGTAGATAGAGGTATGGTATTTCAACAAGGCGCTTTGTTTGAGTGGCTTACGGTGGCACAAAACGTAGACTTTGGCCTACGTATGAAAGGTGCAGATCCAGTAGAAACAGCCAAAAAAGTAGACGAGTGGCTAGAAATAGTAGGTCTAGCAGGTTTTGGCGACACCCCTACTTACCAACTTTCTGGTGGTATGCAACAGCGTATCGCCTTGGCTCGTTGTTTAATCAATGATCCAGACCTTATCCTTATGGATGAACCCTTGGGTGCTCTAGATGCCCTTACCCGTGAAAAGATGCAATCACTGGTACTTAAAATCTGGAAAGAAACCGGCAAAACCATCATGATCATCACCCACTCTGTGGAAGAAGCCTTAATGTTAGGCGAGCGCCTGTTCGTTATGGCCCCACGCCCTGGACGATTACATAAAGAATATCGCTTACCATTTGCCGAAATGGGTTTAACACAGGACCCACGTGACATCAAAAAAACGCAACACTTTAGCGAAACCCGCGAAGAAATTCTGTCTATGATATGGAATATGGAAGAAGAAATTATGGGTGGAGGGGCATTGTAATGAGCGACTTCCTATTTGAACAACGCAACACCATCGTTGCATTTCTGATTATTGGTTTAATCATCTCCTTGGTATTGTCTATTGCCAAGGGCCGTCAAGTGATGGCTACAGAACGAACAGACCTAGTATTTGGTAACCCGGCTAAAGCCTTAGGTGGCTGGTACTGGATTGTTACCGGCATGTCTTTTGTAATGCTAATTTGGTTTTACTTCTCATGGGATGCGGCACGGGCCTATAACCCCACTGCAGCCAACGAGCTGTGTCAGGTAGCCAAAGTAGAGAATGCCATTAAGCCCATGCGTTCTCAATTTCCACTTGATAAGCCTAATTTGCGTGGCACAGACCTTATTGCCCGCGACAGTGCTCAGTTACAACGCATTAATAACAGTTTACAAACCCTGGCCTTAGAGCACACTGTAGAAGCCGAAGCAAACGCAATAGTAGCAAGCTTAACCAGTGCTTTAGTTGACCAAGCTAACCCCGTTTACCTTCAGTCTGACTTAAAGACTGAGTTACAAGCAATCGCTCGCCGCATTGACGGCCTAACTGCTAAGTTTAACGACCCAGCGTACCCTGGCGATGCTACGGCAGACCAAGAAGCTGCAGCTAACGCACAGCCAGGCTGGGGCGACACCGGCAAAGAAATCCCAGTGCTACCGGCAACGCCATTAGGTTACCGCTATGCAGCCGTTGCTGATGAAATGCGGGGTATTGCCAAAGACTTTGTGAAGTTACGCAATACCAACCCTCACCTATTGGCTCAAGTTGCCGATATTAGTTTGCGCATTAAAACTGCACAGACAGCAGCCAAAGCCAACTTAAGTTTGTCTGCAGCGGAACAAGAAGTTCACACCAAACTATACCGTCAACTCAATAAAATGCTTAAGCGTATTGATGATGGTTCTATATTCCCACCCAGTACCTTAAATACTGTGCAGTCCGCCTTGGTAGCCTTTGATCAAGCACACATTGCTCAACAGGGTGGCCTGAAGACATTTGATGCGTGGATGATGCCAGGCGGCCGCATTATGGCCGGCAACAGTGCCTGTAGTGAACAAGGTTCGGGACGCTGGTTACCTAAACCTTCGGACACCTTGGGCACTTTGGCACGTATCTCTAACCCAGACATTGGTTTTAAAGATGTACCTCTGCTCTGGTATCGCTGGCAGCCGGTGGGTGGCATGATTGCCTTCCTGTTCCCAGACTGGATAGCAGACCTGATTCCAGGTGACTACCCACGTCACACCCAAGATGGTCAAATCAACAGTAACTTCAAATCTAATGTTAGGGATTTTGTAACCGGCAACTACGATTCTTTCACTATCCCTGTACCTATGGGCCACATGTGGGATTCTATTGTTCGCGTAGTCACCGGCTTATTCTTTGGCATTATATTGGGTGTGCCATTGGGCTTATTCATGGGCCTGAGCCGCTTTGCTAAAGGCTTTTTTGATCCAATGGTAGAGCTTTACCGCCCTGTCCCCCCCTTAGCTTGGGCACCTCTTATCTTGACTATCTTTGGTATTCAAGACGACGGTAAAATATTCCTGCTATTCATGGTAGCCTTTGCCATTATGGTTGTCTCGGCACGAACAGGCGCTACAGGCACACAGCTATCTAAGATCCACGCTGCCCACTCCTTGGGTGCAAGTCATCATCAGATCTTACGCAAAGTTATCCTTCCAAACTCCCTACCAGAGATCCTTACAGGTATCCGTATTTCCATTGGTGTTTGTTGGGGCACTTTGGTGGCGGCGGAAATGCTAGCAGGAACCACTGGTATCGGTTTTGTAGAGAACGTGGCACGTAAACAGTCAGACTACGAAGTGATCTGGGTGACCATCATCATCCTAGGTGTACTTGGACTCATGTTCGACCTAATCATGCGCTCAGTCATCAACCGCACCATTCCATGGCGTGGTAAAGGCTAAGCGCCACCCGCTACACCACAAAAAAGGGGCAGTCTATACAGACTGCCCCTTTTTTATGTTGCCAATTTAAGACAGCAACCAACCGCCATCCACATCAACGGTGGTACCGGTGACAAAATCATTTTCAATCATAAATAAAATGCCCTGAGCCACTTCTTCGGCCGTTCCTGCCCTAGGGATAACGTGGTTGGCAGTGTTTGTTGCCAACAAATCTTGCCGGGCTTGGCCCTCTACCGGAATCATAGGGGTGTCGATTATGCCGGGCGATACCACGTTGATCCTGCGTGGTGAGATCTCTGGCGCTACCGTTTTTACCATCGCCTCTACCGCAGCACCTACGGAGGCTAATGATACCTGTCCAGGCTTAGCACGGCGTGCCGGGGCGCCACTCACCAATACTATGCTGCCATTTTCACTCAGATGTTGAGTGCCGAAACGTACCACGTTGGCATAGCCCCATAACTTATCGAACGAGGCTTGATAACCATCCATGTCCATAGTTATTAAGGGCCCAAGGGTACGAGTGCCACCCGTAGCGGAACTTACAAGGATGTCAAAAGGCGCATAGTCTTCAAATAACGCTGCTAATGCCAGACGATCAGTGACGTCGCATTGTTTGAGGGTGACGCCAGTAGGTAGATCACCGGCCTTTTCTGGGTTACGACTCACGGCAATAACACTGGCACCCAACGATGCTAGTTTCTTTACAGTGGCTAAACCAATGCCGGAAGTGCCGCCAAAGACAATCGCTTTTTTATTGGCTACGTTCATGCTCCTACCTCAATAGTTGTGTAAGTGGTGACATAATAACTGGTTACATTATAAGTAGTTGGGGCAATTGCCGGTATTTATATTGGCTAGCTAGATAATGCGCTATACAAGGCAATAGTAGCAAGGCCAGACAATAAGGCCAAGGTGAACTTACGCATCATGTCTATATCAATACGGTTGAACAGACTATAGCCGAGTTGGTTGCTTAGCAACATGACTGGCATCATCACTAGAAGCAGGCTCGGAAGGTGTGGAGACACTAAGTCGTGCCCATTAAGCCAAAATAGGCCATATAGGTTAACGATCAAAAAAAACAAGACAATCCCCGCACGCATGACTTTTAGCGGCATAGTTGAGGATAACATATACACCGCTACGACTAAGCCACCAATGCTGGCTAGGCCGTTAACAAAGCCGGAGACCAGCCCCGCAAAAACCAGCCAATTGAGAGATTCGGCTGACTTAAAATGCCACTTGCGCCACAAGGCCAAACAGGCAATTAACACACCAGCTCCGGCTAAACCACGCACCCAATCAGATTGCCAATGCTGTAACACCATAACGCCTAGGGGTATGCCCACTGAGGCACCTACAAAAAGCAAGCCCACCCAGCGCCAAGGTATTTGACGCCATACCTTAGGCAACATGTGAAAACTTGCCATGGCTTCCATTACAAACATTAACGGTACAATGGTTTGGGCACTAAACACTGGTGCTAAAGAAAAGAAACACAGAGCAGAAAAGCCAAACCCGGCCAACCCCCGCACCACACCGGCAATAAAAACGATGCTAATGGCATAAACCAGCTCAAGGCTCGATAACGGCAGGTAAAACCATTCTAGGCTGATGCCTTGCACCTAGGTACGCTGGTCGCCATGGTACAAGCGCACCACATGACGAGCTTCGGCGAAGAACAACCACCGTTCTATCAACAACCCAGTCATCATCATCAGCCAAGCAACAGATAACAGCTCAACCGCTGAACCCTGTAAGACACAGTAGAAGATTACTAGTGGCATAACAAACGCCACAAAGGTCATGACGATGCGTAATCGAAGTAATTTATCGGCCGCTATTTGATAACCAAATTCACGATTTAAAAACGTCGGCGCACTATGGCCCGCATCTAACAACCGCACACTGGCTTGGGAAAACCCAGTTGCAGTTTGGATGGTGGCGCCTTGCGGCTTACCTTGCCAAAAGAAGTACACCATTTTAAGGGCAAAGGTAATGAGCACTAAACCCAAAACAGTCGATAGCAAAGTAGTGTTAAAGGCCCCAAAAAGGCCGCTCACGGCCAAAAACAACAAACCACCACTACTGAGCGCGTAAGCCATAAACAAGGCAGGCACCATAGGTGTGTTCCACTGACGAATGGTTTTTAAGCTGGCGTAGATCATACTGGTACTAAACAAGGTGACCAAAGACAATACAATACTTAGGCCGGCCAACCAGTTAATCCAGGCCCATTGCCAAAATATAGCCGCGGCATAGAGCGCAGCAACTGGGTATAAGACAATGGCAAATACCGCTTCTCGGGACAACCAAGAGGTACGGAAACGACTGAACGAGCGCCACGCATTTTTAGGGTTGGCCAAGTGCATAGTTGAAGATAATAAGCCGATGCTCACCAGTAGCATGGCAATCACACCGAGAACAATTTGTTGATCTGTGGTTTGTGCCTGAGTGTAGCCCAACAACTGCCCTGCTCCTAACCATGCCAGCAAACCATAGCCAGCACCGGATGTAACGGTAAAAATAAGAACTGAAAACGCCGGATGCATAATAAAATACCTAACTGTGATGCAATAATTAGCGGTTAATGATGCGATTAACCAGTTGTTTAACACCCTGCATAGCAGACACCTGAATTTGGTCTTGTTGCTTCGGGTTTCTAGGTGGCAAATAGGTGTTTACAGGGTTGTAACCCAATTCTGGCATCAATTGTTGGCCCGCACGCTCTCGGGTTAACTTAGATACTTCTGAGTCTGGGTCGTCAAAATCTCCAAATACACGGGAAGACGTAGGACAAGTTAGCACACACGCGGGCTGACGTTCGGCCTCGGGTAATTGCTCGTCATAAATACGGTCCACACACAGGGTACACTTTTTCATAGTGCCGGAATTCGGATCTAACTCACGAGCACCGTATGGGCAGGCCCAAGAACAGAGGTTACAACCCATACACTTGTCTTGGTCAATCAGTACAATACCGTCTTCTTCGCGTTTGTAAGAGGCGCCCGTCGGGCACACGGTGACACAAGCAGCGTCTTCACAATGCATACACGACATAGGCATGTTTACAGTTTTACTGTGTGGGCTGTCGCCTACTTCGTACGTGCGGATGCGGTTAAGCCAACTACCACTGGGGTCTTTCTCGTAGGGACGTTCGTCACTTAACGGCCCAATAGTGCCCGATGTATTCCATTGCTTACAGGCCGTGCCACAGGCATGACAGCCTACGCACGTATCCAAATCAACAACTAAACCTAATTTCATTTTTCACCTCGGCTAAAGATATCGCGCCAACCGCGTCGAAGGTTTACATTAGGATGACTGCTGTAGCTGCTCATCTTGCTAGCTGGGGTATAGTTGGGCAAAGGTTGCACCTTATCAAAACGGGGCCAAGACAGATTTTGTCCGGCTAATTCATTGTCTTCGTCACTCACAGGCGTAATCTTTACCCGCAAGTCGTACCAAGCCGCTTGACCGGTAATAGGGTCTGAGTTGGTCATGCGCTGGCCACCGGCTTCGCTTTCGCCTGGCAGTAATTCGTTGATTAAGTGGTTCATCAAGAAACCTTGCTGAGACTCATTGGCATCATCGCTCAAACCCCAAGCACCTTGCTGTTTACCAATAGCATTCCACGTCCATACTGTTTCTGGATTAACGCCTTCCATGAGCTTAACTTGAGCCCTTATACGGCCGTTGTGTGACTCAACCCAAGCCCAGCCAAAATCTTTAATACCTAGGGCTTCACCTTTGCTACGGTGCATATAAAGGTAGTTTTGCGACATAATTTGGCGCAACCACGAGTTTTGCGAATCCCATGAGTGGTACATGAACATAGGCCGCTGGTTAACCGCATAAAAAGGGTATTCAGTGGCATCCGTACGCTGTTGTTCTAGCGGTGGATAGTAAAACGGCAGTGGGTCAAAATAGGTTTTAAGGCGTTCTTTATGGTGCTCTTCTGTAGGTTGAGGGCCGTCGTACAGCCCTTGGCCTGCCAAGCGGAACTTTTGCATGGTTTCCGAATAGATCTCAATGACGATCTGATCAGTAGTACCAACCCAGCCCGCCTCTTTGGCCAACTCCATATAGTCTTTATTGGCATGGCGCATGTATCTTTGGTTAGGTTCTAGTTCAAACTTAAAGAAACATTGGTTGTCTTTATAGGCTTGCCATTGATTAGGGTTAGGTTCGCCTCGCAGCGACTTTTCGCCATCTTTGCCGCGCCAACCGGCTAAAAAGCCAATACCTGGGGCGCGTTCAAAGTTAACGATAAAGTCTTCATAGCCTGCATATTTAGGCTCACCTTCCTCGTTGGTAAAGGCTGGAAACTTCAACCGCCCAGCAATGTCCACCATAACTTCTTGCCAGCTACGAACATCTCGATCGATGGCAAGAATCGGTTGGCGTATTGAATCGCAGGCCGCATCGACTTCTGAGATAGGTCTATCCAACATAGAAATCGTGTCATAGCGCTCTAGGAAGGTGGTGTCTGGCAGCACCAAGTCAGAAAAGTTCACAGTTTCTGAATGGAAAGCGTCACAGGTGACAATAAATGGGATCTTGTAATCGCCCTTGTCATCCTTAGCCCGCAACATGTCCATGGTTTGGGCCGTGTTCATGCTGGAGTTCCAAGCCATGTTGGCCATAAACAACATCAACGTATCAATGGGATACGGGTCACCTGCCACAGCATTACTAATCACCATGTGCATTAAGCCATGGTTAGCAATAGGCGCATCCCATGAGTAAGCTTTGTCTATACGTCGTGGTTTGCCATTTTCATCAATCACCAAATCTTCAGGCTGGGTCGGAAAACCCAAGGGCGCAGATTCCAACGGTGTATTAGGTGCGTTGCCTTTAGCCGGTTTGATTGGCGGCACGATGTGTTTCGGGAATGGCGGTTTAGCTAAGTGCCCACCCGGACAGTCAACCGTGCCCAACACCACTTGTAACAAGTGTATAGCGCGGCAGGTTTGGAAACCGTTAGAGTGCGCCGAAATCCCGCGCATGGCGTGCATAGATACCGGCCTGCCAATAAACTGACTCTGTTTACGCCCTGCCCAATCGGTCCATTCCGTATCGATGGTAATGGTTTCTTTAAAGGCTACATGAGCCATTTCTAGGGCAATACGCTCAATGTCGTCTGCCTTAATGCCACACGCCTTCGCTGCTGCCTTAGGGGAGTATTCTGGCACCATGTACTTTTCCATCAAGATAGAAAATGCGGTACGAACGGGAGTGCCACAAGGGGCTTTATAGGTACCCAACAAGGCCGGAGCAACGTCAGGGCTTAAAGCAGATTGAACGCCATCGGTATGTTGATCCCACACCTGAGGGTTACCTTCTGCGTCACGCAATAATAACCCATCGCCTTGTTTGCCTGGGTTGTTAATCACCAACTGCGGGGCATTGGTGTAACGAATTAAGAATTCATCATCAACCAAACCTTCGCGCAGCAACACCTGCAACATAGACAAAGCAAACATGCCGTCTGTGCCTGGTGTGATAGACACCCATTCATCGGCAATGGCTTGGTAGCCCGTACGCACAGGGTTAACTGCAACAAACTTGGCGCCACGCTCTTTAATACGCTTAAGGCCCAGCTTAATTGGATTAGAAGCGTGATCTTCTGCCACACCCCACATCATAAAGTATTTAGTATTTTCCCAGTCTGGGTCGCCAAATTCCCAAAACGAGTGGCCCATAGTGTACAAACCCGCAGCAGCCATATTAACCGAACAAAAGCCACCATGAGCGGCCCAATTAATGGTGCCAAACTGGCTGGCCCAAAGGCCGGTTAACGCTTGCATTTGATCGCGGCCGGTAAAGTAGGCCAGTTTTTTAGGATCTGTTGCGCGGATATTGGCTAAGCGCGCCGTCAACATGTCTAAAGCGGCATCCCACGATATCGGTTCAAATTCACCTGCACCACGCTCTGTTCCCGCTTTGCGTAACATGGGCTGGGTGAGTTTAGCAGGCGATAGCTGCTTCATAATGGCAGAGTTGCCTTTGGCACACAGCACACCCTTATTGACTGGATGATCTGGGTTACCTTGTACAAAGCGAATTTTTTCGTCTTCTACCGTAACCTTAATGCCACAACGACACGCACACATGTAACAGGTGGTATAACGATGCTCTTGTTTCGAGTGATCTTCAAACTGAGGCAGGTCTTGGCGTTGAGTCATAGGAACAAATGCTTATAG
>CBDUDU010000068.1:0-11966 GCA_965366045.1 uncultured Oceanospirillaceae bacterium | reverse complement strand
GCCATTAATGCCAAAACCCGTCGCTACGGTGTGTGTAATGCTATGGAGTCGTTATTGATCGCGGCTTCAAGGGCGCAAGAAATATTGCCTCAGTTGGCACAGGCCTATCAAGAATTTGATATAGAGCTACGCCTGTGTGAGCAATCTATGGGAATAATTAGTAGTTATCAAGGTAAAAAAATCAGTGCTACAGCAGAAGATTGGAGCACAGAATATTTGGCCCCCGTGTTATCAGTGAAGGTGGTAGCAGACATGCCAGAGGCGATAGAACATATTAATCGTTATGGTTCGCATCATACCGATTCTATCGTCAGTGAAAACTTTACCAAGGCGCGCTTGTTTATGGCCCAAGTCGATTCGAGTTCGGTGATGATCAATGCTTCTACCGCTTTTGCGGATGGCTTTGAATATGGATTAGGGGCCGAAATTGGTATTTCTACAGACAAAATTCATGCCCGTGGGCCAGTCGGTTTACAGGGTTTGACCTCGCAAAAGTACGTAGTATTTGGTGACGGTCATATCAGAACCTAAATTCAGTGCCAAGGTGTTGTTCGGCGGCACCTTTGACCCGGTGCACCAAGGCCATGTGAATTCGGCCATTGAGTTGAGCCAGTATTTAAGCGGGCAGGCAACCCCAGCGCAAGTGGTGCATTTATTGCCCAACAGCCAGCCAGTGCATCGCCTTGCACCTCAGGCTAATACGCAACAACGGGCACAGATGTTGGCATTAGCCACTGCTGAGTATGAGCAGTTAGCCGTGGATGAAAGAGAATTACATCGCCAAGGCCCAAGCTATAGTGTATTGACTATGGCTGAGGTAAGGGCCGAGATAGGCCCCGAACAACCGCTGATTTGGTGTTTGGGGGTAGATGTTTTTGCAAGCCTGTTGCACTGGCACCGTTGGCAAGAATTATTAGCATACGGTCATTTGTTAGTGCTCTCTCGGCCGCAAGCAAAGTGGCCGACTAATACCCAGCTGCTTACTTGGTATGCAGCTCACCAAGTGGCAGAGGCCAAGCAGTTATTGGCCTCCCCACTTGGGCAGGTGGCTCACCTGAAATTAGGGCAATATGCTGTATCTGCAACCCAGTTACGGCAACAACTGTGTACGGGTCAACAGCCTAGTGCATTAACTTTAGCGCCTGCAGTGGCGCAATACATTGTAGACGAACGCCTTTACGGTATATAACCGTTGGCAATTAATTGAATTATTATTGGAAGTATTGGAATACAAATTATGGCTATGCCCATTGAAGACTTATTAAAACTAATTACTAGCGCCTTAGAAGATATGAAAGGTAAAGACATCGTGCAGCTTGACGTACGTGGTTTATCTAATGTAACCGACTATATGGTGATAGCCACTGGCACCTCAAACCGCCATGTAAAGTCATTGGCTGACGAAGTGTCATTTCAAGCCAAGCAAAATGGCGTTGCGCCGTTGGGCATTGAAGGCGAAATGAGCGGTGACTGGGTGCTTTCTGACCTAGGTGACGTGGTTGTTCACGTTATGCAAGCTGAAGCTCGCGACTTCTACGACCTCGAACGTTTGTGGAACCCAGCGCTAAAACAAGAGTTGTCGAGTGTGGTTGAGCCGCGCCCTTAGATGAAAATTAAGTTGCTTGCTGTGGGCACTAAGATGCCCAATTGGGTTACCGAAGGCTACCAAGAGTACGCTCGACGGATGCCCAGCGACATGCAACTTCAATTGCAGGAACTGAGCCTTGGTTTCCGCGGCAAAGGCGCGGACTTAAACCGCGCCATTGCTAAAGAAGGCGAACAAATGTTGGCCGCCATTCCTGCTCAAGACCACGTTATCGCGTTAGACGTATTGGGTAAGCCTTGGAGCACGCAAGAGCTGGCTAAACAATGCGGCGCTTGGCGTATGTTAGGTTGTAACGTCACCTTGTTGGTAGGTGGCCCAGATGGCCTGTCTAAAGACTGTGTGGCTCGCGCTGATCAGCGTTGGTCATTGTCTCCCCTCACATTGCCTCATCCCTTGGTGCGAGTGTTACTCGCCGAGCAAATCTACCGTGCCTGGAGTTTGCTCAACAATCACCCCTACCACAAGTAGCGGCCGCGCTTATGCCTTGGTCAAAAATGGACACCCATCGTAAAGAGCTTAATCAGTTCAATAGTCGTTTATGGCTGGCCCTTTTATTGATTGTATTGGTGTTTTCTGGGCTGGTGGCGCGCTTGGCCTATTTGCAAATTTGGCAATATGATCACTATGTGACCGAGTCAGACGACAACCGTCAGCAGCTACAAGCGGTGGCCCCTACGCGGGGTTTAATTTACGACACCAAAGGTCAGTTGTTAGCTGGCAACCGTGCTAGCCATAACCTCACCTTGGTGCCCGAGCGCTTGCCCGGTGGTCGTAAAGGTGTAGATGCGGCACTGGCCGATTTGGCACAAGTGGTGAGTGTTGATGCCGATGACATCAAGCGTTTTAAACGGCGTTTGAACCAGCCCCGTAGACCCTATAGCCCTGTGGCTTTAAAGTTTCAACTTAATGAAACTGAAATTGCACAAATCACCGTCAACCAACATCGTTTCCCGGGCGTTCGTATTGTCCCAGAATTGGTGCGCTATTACCCGCAAGACGAAGGTTTTGTACACGCTTTAGGTTATGTCGGCCGTATTAACGACCGAGATCTCGCCAAATTAGACGCTACCAATTACAGTGCCACCGATCATGTGGGTAAGCTAGGTGTGGAGCGTTTCTACGAATCTGAGTTGCATGGCACGGTAGGTCATCAAACCGTAGAAACTAACGCTCGTGGGCGCGTGTTGCAGGTGTTAGATCGACTAGAGCCAGTGCCCGGTAGAGACCTCACCTTATTCTTAGATGCGCAGTTGCAGCAGCAAGCGGCACAGCTACTGCAGGGAAAACGGGGTGCTATTGTGGCGATTGACCCAAATACCGGTGGTGTTTTGGCGATGGCCAGTGCCCCCAGTTATGGCGCCAATCAATTTGTTACGGGTATTAGTCGCGCTAACTACAAAGCGTTGCGCGAATCCGATGAGTTACCTCTCTTCAATCGTGCCCTGCGGGGGCGCTATCCACCGGCATCGACGGTCAAACCGGTGATCGCCTTAGCCGGTATTGATAGCGGCATTATTGCACGCAACTACTCCATCTGGGACCCAGGTTTCTATCAGCTTACCGAGGGTGGCCGCCTGTATCGAGACTGGAAAGAAGGTGGTCACGGCCGAGTGAATATGCATAAGTCTATCGTTGAGTCGGTGGATACGTTTTATTACTCAATTTCGCATATTATGGGTAACGAGCCCATGGTTAAATATTTAGCCAAATTTGGCCTCGGTCAGGTGACTATTGCGGATCAGCCTGAAGCCACCAAAGCGGTGCTGCCCACTAAACAGTGGAAACGAATTAATCGTAATGCGTCTTGGTTTCCGGGCGACTCGCTGAATATGGGTATCGGACAGGGGTTTTTGTCTGCCACACCCACACAGTTGGCGACCATGGCCATGGTATTGGCTAACAAGGGCGAGTGGCATCAAATTCGTATGATTAAAGCCATTGACGGAAAAACTGTTAATAAAGTTAGTGACCTAGGTCGTAAAGACCCAGCCCATCCGGCTAACGTGTCACTCAACCGCGCTAGCGATTGGAACAAGGTGCATGCGGCAATGGTGGGTGTAATGCATGATGCAAAGGGCACTGGCCAGCGTAGCGGGGCTAACAGCAGTTATAAGATGGCGGGTAAAACAGGTACCGCTCAGGTATTGGGCATTAAACAAGACGGCACCTATGACGCTGCTAAAATCGCCGAGCGTTTTCGTGACCATGGCCTCTATATCGGCTGGGCCCCAGCCAAAGACCCGGTGATAGCCATTGCGGTGATTGTTGAAAATGGCGGCGGCGGCAGTTCGGCGGCCGCGCCTTTAGCGCGAAAAATGTTTGATGCTCGCATGCAGAGCTTAGATAGTACAAGCCCCAATGGAGATGATCCCGATGGCTGATTTCCAGAGGCTGGCGCCGGAGGCCAGAAAACACCTGCGGCAAGGGCCCGGTGTTTGGGTTAGATTAAAGCTTGACCCATGGTTGCTGATCTTGTTGTTGGCGATTATGTCATTTGGCCTTATTGTCCTCTATTCGGGTTCGGGCGCCAGTGAAGCCGCAGTACAAAAGCAGCTTGTGCGTTATGGTTTGGCGCTGTTGGGTATGGTTATTATTACCCAAATCAATTTGCGTCTGGTGCAGCGGTGGATGCCCTTGCTCTATGTGGGTGGAGTGTTATTGCTGGTGGCTGTGCTGTTATTTGGCGTGGGTGCTAAGGGCGCTCAACGCTGGCTATTGATACCCGGCCTACCCAGATTTCAGCCGTCTGAAATTATGAAGTTGGTGGTGCCATTGACGTTGGCTTGGTATTTGGCCAGTCGACCACGGCCGCCCCATTTAACTCATGTTGTGGTATCGATGTTGTTGGTGGTCATGCCGGTATTGTTAATTGCCAAGCAGCCAGATTTAGGCACGTCATTATTAATTGGTTGTTCCGGCATATTTGTTATCTTTTTCGCCGGTTTATTGTGGCGTTATGTGGTGGCGGCTATGGTGTTGGGTGCCGCCGCGCTGCCGTTGTTGTGGATGGGTATGAGGCCATACCAACAACAACGCGTGATTACTTTTTTGGAGCCAGAAAGTGACCCATTGGGTGCTGGTTGGAACATTATACAATCTAAAATTGCCATTGGTTCTGGCGGTATGAATGGTAAAGGCTGGTTGCAAGGCACTCAGTCTCACTTGGATTTTTTGCCCGAAACCCATACCGACTTCATTATTGCTGTGCTGGCCGAAGAGTTTGGTTTGGTAGGCGTGTGCGCTTTGTTGTCGTTGTATTTTTTAGTGTTAATCAGAGGCCTTATTATTGCCGCTCAAGCCGCCCATCCCTTTGACCGGATGTTGGCAGCCAGCTTAACTCTCACCTTTTTTGTTTATGTGGTGGTTAATATTAGTATGGTGAGTGGTGTGTTGCCAGTGGTGGGTGTGCCTTTGCCACTGGTGAGTTACGGTGGCACGTCGGCGGTCACCTTGATGGCCAGTTTAGGGTTGTTGATGTCTATCCATGCCCGCAGGCCTCAACGCACCTAAACCGTGCACCTGCCTACTGGGTGTATTGAATGGGTAGCCTTTGCGTCACGCGAGTCATTAGCTCGTAGCCGATGGTGCCGGCATGATGCCCTACTTCGTTAATACTCAAACCTTTGCCCCACAAACACACCTGATCACCCACCTCAACGCCGGTTAAATCGGTCACATCGATGGTAATCATATCCATGGACACGCGTCCCACAATACTAGCGCGTTGCCCCTTAACCACCACGGGCGTGCCGGTTGCAGCACCGCGTGGGTAGCCATCGCCATAACCTATAGCGACAGTTGCGATGATTGAAGGTCGCGGGGCACACCATTGTTGGGCGTAACCTACGGTTGCTCCAGTGTCGATATGGCGCAGCGATATAATAGCCGAACGAACTTGCATTACCGGCTTTAAACCAATGCTAGAGGCATGTTCAGCGTCAAGGGGAGAGTTGCCATAGAGCATAAAGCCGGCTCTATTCCAATCGCCATGAGCTTCTGGCCAGGCCATGATGGCTGCCGAATTGGCTAAACTTACCGGCTGCTTAAAGTGTTTGGTAGTGGCTGTAAAACGCTTCACTTGAGACAGCGTGAATGGATTTTCAGTTTCGTCAGCGCTGGCGAAGTGAGTGGCAAATACCATGTCGGGCAACACGTTTTTGCTGGCCAGCAACTGCTCATAGAAGCCCCTGACTCGTGTTGGGTTAAGCCCCAAGCGGTGCATTCCACTGTCTATTTTTAGCCAAACCTTCAAAGGTGTGCTGACCGTAGCCTTGACGATGGCTTCTATTTGCACTGGATCTTCTACCATGAGCCAAAACTCATGGGCTGCAGCAATAATCACTTCATCGGCGCTAAAGGTACCCTCTAACAAGAGGATAGGTTTGGTAATGCCTGCTTCACGCAATTGTATGGCTTCTTCAATACAAGCCACGCCAAATGCAGGCGCGAAAGGTTGTAGTGCTCTGGCGCATGCCACAGCCCCATGGCCATAGGCATTGGCTTTGACAACGGCCATGGTTTTGGAATGAGGTGCGAGCTGACACGCCCATTGATAATTTTCTATCAATGCCGCGAGATCAACCACCATGTGGCTAGGTCGGGCCATGGCAAGGTCTCGTTAGTAGTTAAATTTACCGGCACTATATAACTTAGCCGCTTGTTCCCAAATTACGCCGGGTTTACCGTCGCCTACGGGCTGGCCGTCCAGTTCAATGACGGGTGCAATTTCTTTGCTAGAGCTCGAAATCCAAATTTCGTCGGCGTCAAATACTTCCTGTTTGGTAATGGCTCGCTCTTCTACCGGAATGCTGCCGTCTGCACGTAACACACCTAAAGCAATGAGGCGGGTAATGCCGGGCAAAATTTGGTGATCTAAGGCTGGGGTAATGACTCTACCATTTTTAACGATGTAAGCATTACAGGCACCACATTCCGTGAGTTCGTCATTACCATTAAACAATAAAACTTCGCCGCTACCTTGGCTGTAACCTTGTTGGTAATGCATCACATTGCCGAGCAAAGAGATGGATTTAATATTACACCGCTGCCAGCGTTGATCTTGCATACTGGTGACTTTATAAGCGTGGACTTTATCGCGTTCGGGAATAGGCGCTGCAGGAATTTCTGTAGGCATCGCAAATACCGTCGGTGCGACACCTTTAGGGTAAGGGTGGTGACGCTTAGTGTCTGCGCCGCGAGTTACATGCAAATACAAACCAACTTGCGGCGCAGGATTTCGCTCTATGAGTTGTTCACAAACTTGGCGCCACTCCTTATGGCTCCAATTCAGTTCAATTTCTAAGGCCGAAAGTCCTTCGATCATACGGTCGATATGAGGTCCAAAACCAACCATCTTGCCATCATAGGCAGGGATCACTTCATAGATGCCGTCGCCAAATAAAAAGCCACGGTCTAGGGGTGAAATGCTGGCTTGCTCAATGGGCATGTAATTGCCATTTAGATAAACAATGCTCATAGGATAATTCTCTTATGCCACGTTACGTATTTTGTGTGTGTGGGGTTTGGTTGACCAGTTGGCTCGCACTGTCGGCTAACAACTGGGGTAATAATCGGTCTTCATCTTGGCGCCAACCACAACAAAATTTAAGTTTCGGTGGTGCGGGATCAACTTTAAACGAGATCAGCCGGCCGGCTTTAAGGGCGTCGGCAACGATCGGTTCGGGCAGCAACGCAATGCCAGCACCTTGTTCGGCCATAGCCAATAATCCAGACACCGAATTACTAGTATGAAATTTGGGTTTTTCCAATACTTGGCTAAACAACTCTTGTAAGTGTTTGCCGGGGCCTGTGGCGCTAGGAAAACTCAAGATAGGCCAGCGACTCAGTGCCTCTAAGTTTAAATATGACACGGTTTTCATCAACGTTGGGCTGCCCACCCAGGTCTGTGGGTAGGCACTCAGGGGTTGGGTTTTAACCGTGCTAGCTTGGCCCGTATACACCATCAAGGCAAGGTCTAGCTGATGGTCTTCCAGTTGTTTATAGAGTGCCAAAGAAAGGTCGATGGTGAGCTCAAACTGAATTAACGGGTGCTGTTCACGCCAGACTTTAAGTAAATCCCTAAGCCATAGGTGGGCCACGGTATCGGCAATACCAATACGAAACACACCCTGCTGAGGCGATTCGTCTTGTAACTGTGCTTTCATCTCGTTGCTAATGGCGACCAATCGTTCGGCAAAGGGTAGTAGTTGCATGCCACGAGCGGTTAATTTGGTGCCTCTTTTATCCCGTTTAAATAGCTTTACACCTAGCTCTTCTTCTAAGGTTGCAATGCGGGCCGAAATGGCAGGTTGTGATGCATGTAACTGTGCTGCGGCACCATGGAAACTGCCTAGGGTAGCGACTTTGATAAAGCTATTTAGATTGCGAAGGCGCACGTTATATTCCTTTTGCTATGCCGAACCGGTAAAGCCGGCGATATTGCGTAACTGATGGATCACGTCTAGCCCTTCACTCACTGGCAAACCATCTTCGGTTAGCTGATTCTCACGAGTGACACCGTCAACACTGCCTAGGTCAGACAAATACTGCAATATTGCTAAAGGATCGATTTTAGCCAATAAATCCTGTCCCCGCCAGAGCCCCAAAAATGCAATTAGGCCATAGGCTCCCCAGTTAGACACATCGGCGACAATTAGTTCGTCGGCAGAGGTCATGGCGGGCACAATATTAAGTGATTTTAAGGCATGGTTGACCTTGCCCATTCCAATTTCGTTGCCGCCATCCCCCACCGCGATAGTCGGGCATTGAGACCAATCCATAAAGCCGTCAAAACAGGCGGTGCGTGCGCTGATGCTTTCGCCACGCATATTATAATAACCACCATCGGCGGCCTGTCCGGGACGCTCAATAGAGACGATCGCTTGGGGTTTAAGTTGGGCTAACGCAGCCAAGGTGTCGGCTTTATTATTCTGGTTGTCACCCACACTGATTTCATGGGTACGGTAACGGGCCGACAGGGCGCCTACTAAAGGTTGGCCACAGACGATGATGGGGTGGGCTCCTAGGGTTTCTAGGGCCTCGTAAAGCGCAATACTACCTACCGGACCATCGGTTTCGAAGGTGCCCACAACGGGAAAACCGGTGCCAATAAGTATGGTCGCCGAGGTATTCGTATCGACGAGGCAGGCTTGCAGAATTTTTGCAGCACGTAAACAGTAACCCGCTTCTAAGGCAGACTGAACTTGGGCCATGCCACGGGGGTTGCGAGCTACTAGGGCATCTTCAATTTGTTGGCTCAGGTGTTGGTCGTTAAGCATAACTAGTCCTTGGTGTGAAGCAGGGGAGTGGCATCAAACTTGAGTTGTGCCAAGGTATTAATGGTATGCGCTTGGTACAGGTCGATAATTTCAAAGGTGATGGTATTGCCTAGCCTTAGTTGCGCCAGACGCGCCGTATCGCGGGCTATTACCGAGCCCAATTTGGGATAGCCACCAATGGTTTGTCGATCATTTAACAACACAATGGGTTGGCCGTCGGCCGGCACTTGAACAGCACCTAAGGCAATGCCTTCCGACAACATCTGTTGGCTGGGGCAATCGATCGACGGCCCTTGCAAACGCATGCCCATGCGGTCGCTGCGGTCGGTCACTTGATATTGACTGTGCTGTAAACGGGCTTTAGTGGCGGCGTCAAACAGGCTGTGTTGATAGCCCAACACTAAACGTAAATGGGCGGATTCTGCGTATACGGGTTGGTGCTGAGGGGCCAAGCTTAGTCGGTCATGTTGCGGTACAGTGGCACAGGGGAGTTGGTCGTTGGCTGCCAGTTTGAGGCCATTTAAACCACCTATTTTTTCTCGCATAACGGTGGAGCAACTGCCAAAACTTGGGTCAATGTTAAAACCACCGGCCACGGCTAGGTAGGTGCGGCAACCTTGGCTAGAGTACCCCAGCTTAACTTGATCACCCGCGACAACTTTGTGGCTGTGCCAAAGTGGTTTGTTAGCCCCGTTGATGGTGACGTCCAAGGCCGCGCCAGTAATACAAATGTAACTGTCGGTTTGAGCTTGTAGTTGTAAACCACCAAAATTGACTTCAATGGCACAGGCGTTGGCGGCGTTATCCAGAATTCGGTTGGCCCAAGCAAAGGCTTCGCCGTCTAATGGCCCGCTGCTGGTTAAACCAATTTCGTGTTGGCCAAAGCGGCCTAAATCTTGAAGTAAACTCAAGAGACCGGGTTGAAGGACTTTAAAACTCATGCAGTTGGCCCCCTAAAGTCACGTATTGTGCTTGATCTATAGGGTAAAACTGAATGCGATCACCCACATTGACCGGCATGTGCGGCGTTTGTTGTGGGTTAAACATGGGGGTAGGGCAGAGACCGATAAGGTTCCAACCGCCCGGTGACGGGGCCGGATAAACGGCGGTCTGGCGGTCGGCAATAGCCACTGCCCCGGTCGGAACTTTGAGTCGAGGGGTGGCTAATCTTGGCGCAGCTAAGCGTTCGTCGACTTCACCTAAGTAGGCAAATCCGGGTGCAAAACCAATGGCGTAAACACGGTACTCTGTAGCACAATGCAAGTCGATGGTTTGCTCCACGGTCAGTTTCGCATTGGCTGCTAGCACGCTTAGTTCGGGGCCATATTCGGTACTATAAAACACCGGCAGTTTCACCAGTTTGCTGGTTTCCTGTTGGGCTGCTAATGGCATTGATAAGGCGCTACGTAGCTGTTGCTTCACCCATAAGTGATCACTACTGGCGCTGTTAAAAATCACCAGTAGTGAGGCGTAAGAAGGCACTAAGTCTAGCAGGTGGTGGCCTAGCTGATGTTTGATCTGAGCTGTAGTCGCGGCTATATTAGCGCTAACCGTAGCACTAATAACGGTGCTGTTGGGTTCGCCAAAATAAATGATGTAGCTGTTTTCACTGGCTATTTCAATGCTGTCTACGCGACTCATATGAACTAACCTGCCGCGTTGTTTTGTTGAATTAACTGGCGTATATCGGCAATGGCTGCAATACCGGCATCATTGTCACCGTGCACGCAAAGGCTGTCGACTTTAAGGTCTAATTGGGTCCCATTAGCGCTAGTAATGATGCCCGCTTCTAACAACTGAGCAACTTGTATCATCATGGCGTCATGGCTGAGTACAGCACCACTTTTGCTACGCGCCATTAGGCGGCCGTCATCTTCGTAACGGCGGTCTGCAAAGGCTTCAAAGTACAAGTCTAGCGCCAGTGCTTGCGCTTCTTGTTCATGGGTTTCGGCCAAGGTAGTGGCTTGCAGCATGAGTTTAAGGCTGCGGCCATGGCTTTGGTTGTACACGCTCATCGCCTGCATTACCGCTTGGCGCACTGCCAACTTAGACATCATGTCGTTGTACAGAGCACCGTGGGGTTTTACGTAAGCCAGCTGTAAACCTTGGCAGGTGGCCATACCATCCATGGCGGCGATTTGGTACTGCATAAACGCCATAATTTCGGTACTGGAACAGTTCATGGAGCGGCGGCCAAAACCGACTAAGTCGGGATAGGCCGGATGGGCGCCAATCATCACCTTGTGTTGTTGAGCCAAAGCTAAGGTTTTTTGCATTACTAGTGGATCACCGGCGTGAAAGCCGCATGCAATGTTGGCTTGATCGATATTGGCCATGGCTTTGGCATCTTGACCCATGGTCCAGGAGCCGTAGCTTTCGCCTAAATCGCAGTTGAGTAACATGGCATTAACCTCGTTTATAAAATAGACAGTTTGCTGTTGTTTAGGTCAGTGACCAACATGCAGCCCGGCGCATGGGTAATGCAAAAGTCCGGTTTAGCTTGCTCTACGGCGACTTGAGGCGTGACGCCGCAAGCCCAAAATACGGGCACTTCGCCGGCGTTAATGGTGACCGGGTCACCAAAGTCAGGCGCAGCAATGTCATTGATGCCAATGGCAGCTGGGTCGCCAAAGTGGATGGGCGCTCCGTGAACTGAAGGGAAGCGGCTGCAAATTTGTACCGCTCTAATAGCATCGGCTGGTTTGTAGGGCCGCATGCTCACCACCATGTTGCCAGCAAATGGGCCGGCTGCTTGGCAAGCAATGTTGGTGCGATACATAGGTACGTTTACTCCCTCGCTTAAATTGCGTACATCTAAACCATCTGCGAGTAAGGCTTCTTCAAAGGAAAATGAGCAGCCTAAGACAAAGGCGACCAAGTCGTCGCGCCAGTACTGCTCAATGTTGTTGATTTGAGCCACGTTGTGGCCATTTTCAAATAGCTTGTATTGAGGAATATCTGTGCGTAAATCGATATCTTGGCCTAAACTTTTCAGGCGATAATCGCCCGGCGACTCCGACATACCAATAATGGGGCAGGGTTTAGGGTTGAGGTGACAAAATTTTAGAAAATCGTTGGCGTAG
>CBDUDU010000067.1:0-12007 GCA_965366045.1 uncultured Oceanospirillaceae bacterium | reverse complement strand
TTGGGCTTTTTGGCCTTGGGTTTTTTGAGTAGGCTTGGTTCTTCTTTTTTAGGTGAAAAACCTGGGAAGATGGCGCGGTTAATACTGTTGCCTATGTAGCGTTCAATACGGCCTAAATTGGGCCATTCAATGGCATCTACAATGGACCAAACGCTACCTGCTGAACCATCACGGCCTGTGCGACCCGCACGATGAACATAACTGTCAGCCTTTTCTGGCATGTGTACATTGATGACGTGGGTTAGGGTTGGCAGGTCTACGCCGCGGGCCATCACATCGGTAGCTACCAACACCTTTGTACGGCCGCGACGCATGTCTTTGATTTGTTGGTTGCGGTCACTCTGGCGTAGATCGCCGTGTAAGCCGGTACACTGAATGCCTAAGGTACGGATCACCTTAAGCCATGTGTCTACTTGCTTGCGGCTGTTCACAAACACAATCGCTTGTTTAACTTCGGGCAAGCGTAACAGGGCTTTTAGCAGGTGTTCTTTGTGTAATTCGTTATCGGCTTGATACACTGATTGATTGATCTTTTTAGCCACGTGTCGCGGGGCCTCTACGGCCACTTGTACGGCATTTTCCGCCAGTAAATCGTGGGCAAAGGCTTGAACTTTGTCACCTTCTAAGGTGGCGGAGAACATGGACGTTTGGCGATCTAGAGGTAATAAATCTGATGTTTGATGAATAGCCTGAATGAAGCCTAGGTCCAACATGCGGTCGGCTTCGTCGATCACAAACACGGTTACCTGAGACAGGTCGAGTGCCATGTGTTCTTCAATTTCTAGCAAGCGGCCTGGGGTGGCAACAAGCACGTCGATGGACTCTGCCACCATGGCTTTTTGCATGCCAAACGGCACGCCGCCCACTATAAGGCAGCTCTTTAAGTGGTTATGGGCGACTAGCTGTTCGACTTGATCGTAAGTCTGGCGCGCGAGTTCGCGGGTAGGGCTAAGAATGAGCACTTTAGGCGTGCCAGGTTCGCGCCTAGGTGAGTCTAAAATATGCTGTAATGCAGGCAAGACGAAGGCTAAGGTTTTGCCGGTGCCGGTTGGGGCCGAGGCCAGTACATCATTGCCTTCCAACAGATGTGGAATGGCTTGTTGTTGAATGGCTGTAGGCTGGGTAAATTCATGCTCAGCAAGGGCATGAAGTAGTTCTTGATCCAGCAGTAAATCGACAAAAGACACGGCGGCATAGCTCATTAAATAATCGAGGCCGTAGGATACCGTATTTTGTCTAAAATAGATTTAGATTTTTGTTCCTATAGTTGCACGTAAACTACCACTTTGTTGAATAGGTACGCCCGCTGCAAGTTCGCTGTTCTAATCCCAGAATTTGCCGTGAGTGGCATTGAGGGTGACATAATGTCGCTTACAGGTATGCGGGAATTTCTGTCGCTGGGATACTAGCTCGGTTAAAAAATGGTATCCTAACGCGTGTAATAACTGCGTATTCGTGAGGCGAATAACCTCATAGGATCTTGAACTTAAGTCAACACAGAGAACAACATGTCTGCTGATTCTAACCAAGACAATGTGGTGCGTTTGCACCCAGGCGCTGGCCGCAATAAATCTCGTATCCACCTTCGTGGGCGTCAAGTTAACCTCGATACACTCGCGCAATTGCGTGAGTTAATCGGTGATCAACCGATTAAACGTGACATGCTCATCGAATACTTGCACTTAATCCAAGACAATTTGGGTTATTTATCTGCAGCTCATCTTGCTGCTTTAGCCCATGAGATGAATATCCCTATGGCTGAAGTGTACGAATGTGCAACTTTCTACGCCCACTTCGATATTGTTAAAGAAGGCGAAGTGCCGCCTGCTGCTGTAACCGTGCGGGTGTGTGACAGTTTAAGTTGCCAGCTAGCAGGGGCAGAACACCTTAAGTCTGCGTTAGAAGCAGGTACAGACCCTTCTCAAGTGCGTATTCTTAGCGCCCCATGTATGGGTCGTTGTGATACCGCGCCGGTTGCCGAGGTTGGCCACCATCATGTGGACAATGCTGATGCTGCTAAAATTGTAGATGTTATTGAAGCCAAACATTTCCACCCAGACATTCCAGACTACCTTGCTTACGATGCCTATGTTGCAGACGGCGGTTATGCTTTGTTGAAGCAATGCCTTGCCGGTGATTACACGTGGGAAGACATTCAAAAAGTATTGGCCGATGCCAACCTTAAAGGTTTAGGCGGGGCAGGTTTCCCAACCCACATGAAGTGGAAGTTTGTACGCCAAGAGCCGAAGCCACGTTACCTTGCAATTAACGGTGACGAAGGCGAGCCAGGCACATTTAAAGACCGTATCTATTTAGAGTCTGACCCACACCGCTTTATTGAAGGTGCGTTGATCAGTGCTTGGGCGGTAGAAGCTGAAGCGGCCTACATTTACCTACGTGACGAATACCCAGCCGCCCGTGAAATTCTACAGGCAGAAATTGCCAAAGTAGAAGCCGCAGGCCTAGCACCAGCGGGTGGCATCCACCTTCGTCGTGGTGCCGGAGCATACATTTGTGGTGAGGAATCAGCCATGATTGAATCTTTGGAAGGCAAGCCGGGCATGCCGCGCCATCGTCCTCCTTTTGTGGCTCAGGTCGGTTTGTTTAACCGTCCTACCTTGGTGAACAACATTGAAACCGTATTTTGGATCCGTACCTTAATGGATAAAGGCGCCGACTGGTTCTCAAGCCAAGGTCGTAACGGTTCACAAGGTTTGCGTAGCTTCTCTGTTTCTGGCCGAGTGAAGAATCCGGGTGTTAAATTAGCACCAGCGGGTATTACCATGCAGGAACTCATGGATGAATACTGTGGTGGCATGCTAGACGGTCAAACCTTTAAAGGCTACCTTCCAGGTGGC
Source organism: uncultured Oceanospirillaceae bacterium (assembly GCA_965366045.1). Lineage (GTDB taxonomy): Bacteria > Pseudomonadota > Gammaproteobacteria > Pseudomonadales > Balneatricaceae > Njordibacter. The sequence continues at coordinate 9,149 of CBDUDU010000067.1, read as the reverse complement.
GCATCGGGCGGTATCTTGCCAGCCGGCATGGCCGACATTCCGTTAGATTTTGGCACTCTTCAGCCCTACGGTTGTTTTATTGGTTCTGCTGCCGTAGTGGTATTGTCAGACCAAGACAATATGCGTGACGTGGTAGTGAACTTGCTTAAGTTCTTTGAAGACGAAAGCTGTGGCCAGTGTACGCCCTGTCGCGTAGGCACAGAAAAAATGGTGAAGTTGTTACAACGTCCTGATTGGGATCAAGCCTTAATGGCTGAGTTAGGCCAAACCATGTGCGATGCTTCTATTTGTGGTTTGGGCCAAGCGGCTTCTAACCCGATTACCACCGTATTTAAATATTTTGACGCTGATTTGATCGCTACCGATCTGTCTGCCAGCGCTAAGTAAGGGAGACATAATATGAGTCAAGATATCATTAATTTCACCCTCGACGGTGAGAAAATAACGGCTAAAGCAGGTGAGACCATTTGGCAAGTTGCCAAGCGTATGGGCGAAACTATACCTCATCTTTGTTACAAGCCCGAGCCTGGCTATCGTGCCGACGGCAACTGCCGAGCATGTATGGTAGAGATCGAAGGCGAACGCGTGCTAGCCGCTTCTTGCTTACGTTCACCTAACGAAGGCATGGTGGTGACAAGCGCCACTTCTGACCGGGCACAGTCTTCACGTAAGATGGTGATGGAGCTATTAGCCACCGATCAGCCAGAACGTGAACAATCTCCAGACAAAAGTTCACACTTTTGGGCCATGGCAGATTTGTTGGCGATGGATGCCACGGAAGCTCGTTTTGACGAAACCGTAAAGCCATGTGCAGATAACTCAAGCAAGGCCATGCGTGTTAACTTACAGTCGTGCATAAACTGTAACTTGTGTGTTCGTGCCTGTCGCGAAGTACAAGTGAACGACGTTATTGGTATGGCCAACCGCGGCGCCGATTCTAAAGTTGTGTTCGACTTTGACGACCCAATGGGCGATTCCACCTGTGTGACCTGTGGCGAATGTGTTCAGGCGTGCCCTACAGGCGCATTGATGCCTTCTACCGTCACTAGCGAAGACGGCAAGGGCGACAGTGCCGATTATGATCGCAAAGTAGACAGCGTATGTCAGTATTGTGGTGTAGGTTGTCAGCTGACTTACCACGTAAAAGACGAGCGTATCGTTTACGTTGATGGTCGCGACGGCCCAGCCAACCAAAACCGTTTGTGTGTGAAGGGCCGCTTTGGTTCTGACTACATTCACCACGGCGACCGTATTACTAAGCCTTTAATTCGCCTTGAAGGTGCTCGTAAAGGCATTCATGATGACTTTGATCCAGCCAAACCACTGACTCACTTCCGTGAAGCGAGCTGGGAAGAAGCTTTAGATTTTGCTGCCAACGGTTTCACTAAGATTCGTGACAACCAAGGCAAAAAAGCCCTTGCAGGTTTTGGTAGCGCCAAAGGTTCTAACGAAGAAGCTTACTTGTTCCAAAAGCTCGTACGTACGGGTTTTGGTAGCAATAACGTAGACCACTGTACTCGTTTGTGTCACGCCTCATCGGTCATGGCATTGTTGGAAGGTCTGGGTTCAGGTGCAGTGTCGGCCTCCTTTATGCAGGCTAAAAATGCAGACGTTGTAGTGATTGCCGGTTCAAATCCATCGGCTAACCATCCAGTTGCTGCAACTTTCTTCAAGCAGGCTGCTAAAAATGGCACTAAGATTATTGTTTTAGACCCACGTGGCTTGGCAATGAAAAAATACGCCAGCCACATGATTCAGTTTAAGCCAGGTAGCGATGTGAGCTTCTGGAACGCCATCATGAACGTCATTGTGACCGAAGAATTGTACAATCAAGACTACATCGATTCGATGACCACTGGGTTTGACACGGTTAAAGAGCACGTTAAGCGCTATAGCCCAGAAGCCATGTCACCTATTTGTGGTGTAGATGCCGATCTAATCCGCGAAGTGGCACGTTTGTACGCCACCGCTGACAACTCTATGATTTTTTGGGGTATGGGTGTGTCTCAACACGTGCACGGCACCGACAACTGTCGCGCCATGATCTCTGTGGCCTTGATGACCGGTCAAATTGGCCGCGAAGGTGCAGGTTTACACCCGTTACGTGGTCAAAACAACGTACAGGGCGCGTCAGATGCGGGCTTAATCCCCATGATGTATCCAGACTACAAAAAAGTAAACGTGGGTGACGTTAAGGCCATGTTTGAAGACCTATGGGGCACAGAACTTTCTGATGAGCCTGGTCTTACGGTGGTAGAAACCATGAATGCTATTCATGAAGGTTCGGTCACGGGTATGTATGTGGAAGGTGAAAACCCAGCCATGTCAGACCCAGACTTGCACCACGCCCGTGGTGCTCTAGCGATGCTAGAGCACTTGGTAGTGCAAGACTTGTACGTGACAGAAACAGCCATGTACGCCGACGTGGTTCTGCCTGCTTCAGCATGGCCAGAAAAGGATGGCACAGCGTCTAACACCAACCGCACAGTACAGATGGGTCGTAAAGCGGTTAACCCACCGGGTGACGCACGTCAGGATTGGTGGATCATTCAAGAAATTGCTAACCGCATGGGCTGTAACTGGACTTACACTCACCCTAAAGACGTGTTTGCCGAAATGAAGCAAGCCATGCCAAGTTTGAACAACTTGACTTGGGAGCGTTTAGAAAAGGAACACTCTGTCACTTACCCTTGCCCTGCAGAAGACCATTCGGGCAACGATATCGTGTTCATCGATAGCTTCCCAATTGAAGGTGGTCGAGGCAAGTTTGTGGCTGCAGACATTGTAGAGCCAGACGAGCGTCCAGATGACGAATACCCAGTGATCTTAACTACGGGTCGTCAGCTAGAGCATTGGCATACGGGTTCTATGACCCGTCGTGCTCCTGTATTGGATGCCCTAGAGCCAGAAGCAGTGGCGACCTTAAACCGTGAAGAATTGGCTAAGGTGGGCGCCAAGGCTGGTGATATGATTCGTGTATCCACACGACGCGGAAGCATCGAGTTATTAGCCCGTGAAGACGTTGACGTGCCTGCTGGCGTGATCTTCATCCCGTTCTGCTACGTAGAAGCGTCTGCCAACATGCTCACCAACGCAGCCCTTGACCCAGTGGGTAAGATCCCTGAGTTCAAATTCTGTGCGTCACGTATTGAACGCGTAAGCTAAACCGACCGTCGAAGCCGTCATCCTGACGAAGGTCAGGATCCAAAAAAGGTCAGCTTAAGCTGGCCTTTTTTTTGCTTCGGATCTAATGTGGGAGTCTAAACCAGAGTCAGTTAAGGCACGCATACCTATGGCAGAAAACAAAACCAAAGTAACCGACCAAAGTGTAGAAACCTTCCTCAATGCTGTAGATCACCCTGTACGCCGTGAAAATGCATTTGAAGTGGTGCAGCTTATGCGCAAAGTGACCGGCGTAGAACCACAGATGTGGGGCGCAACCATGGTGGGGTTTGGTGAGTACCATTATAAGTACGATAGCGGCCGCGAAGGCGATTCTTACATCATTGGTTTGTCGCCAAGAAAAGCCAACCTTACCATTTACATCATGCCGGGTTATCAAGACCTTAGTGCTTACTTAACCCGCTTGGGTCAACATAAAATTGGTAAATGCTGTTTATACATCAACAAACTCGATGACATTGATATGTCAGTGCTAGAGGAAATACTCTGTTTTGTATGGCGCAACATGCGTGGTCAGGAATAGGCTGTTAGGTCTATTGGCCTGCACCATATAGCCATACCGCAAGGACTAAGCACGCCGTAGCCAGTAGAATCACCAAGGCCCAAAGGTTTGATGCCATTTTAGGCGCCCATTGAACCTTGTATTGCATGCCGTTGATCATGGCTTTGGTTAACGCATAACCTCTCAGTTTATAAATTAAAATGGCACTGATGTGTAGAACAATGAGGATTAAGAGAAGATTGGCCGTCGCTTTGTGTACTTCTGCCACGGTCTCATAAAAAGCGTCTTGCGCCGTGATCAGTGTATCCAATACGCCAGCTCCAATGAGTCCTGTCGTCAGTTGAATGGTTAACAATAACAGCAGGCCGATTACCATTAAGGCACCCGCTGGATTGTGGCCTACATAGGCCACTTGATGGCCTCTTAGGTAGCGCAATAAACGTGATTTTGAAGGAATAAAATTTCCAAATCGAGCTGTTTCACTGCCAAAAAAGCCCCATGCTATGCGCCATAATAATAAGCACACTAAGGCAAAACCTAAGTTGTAGTGCCATTCTGAATCACCCATATCCGCAAGGCCGGTGATTAATAACGCGCTGACGATGATGGCTTGTAACCAGTGGTAAAGGCGTATTGGTAAGTCCCAAATTTTTGTCATTACTGTTGCTCCGTTATTTACCGACGCCTAGCTCCTGTGTTATGTAAAGCAATCAATGTTAATCTATTGCCTAGGGAATAGATTATATAGGACTATACACATGAAACGGATGTTAACGTTAATCTTGGTAATATTGGTAAGCAACCTCAGTTATGCAGATAGCCCGCAAGTCGAGCAGCGGCAACAGTTGTTTGAACAGTTGGATGAAGCCATGGATGAGCTGGAGTTCCTGTTGGAAGTAGATGCGTGGTCTGAGGCAGGTGAACTGTCGAATAGCCTCTATACTGAGTTCGCCGTAATGTCATCTTTGTTTCCTGAGTCCACACGAGGAGAAGGGCGTGCTAAAAATAAGTTGTGGAGCAATTGGGATGATTTTTCCGACAGGCTTATGGGCTTACGGACAAAGTTAAACCATTTTTCGAAGCTGACGACTAGTGCTGACACTGGTACACTTACAGCGGCCTATGATGACCTAAAGCGTAGCTGCAAAGGCTGCCACCGACAATATCGCGCGAGAAAATAAGGTAGCTCTCAACCTTTGATTGATGCACAATAACGCCTTTAATTACTCGTAAACGTCCGCACTATGCCAATATGGGTTGATGCCGATGCCTGTCCAGGTGTCATTAAAGATATTTTATTTCGCGCTGCCGAGCGCACTCAAATTGAAACCACACTAGTGGCTAATCAATACATCGCCACGCCACCCTCTAAGGTCATTAGTATGGTTCAGGTAGGCTCGGGTTTCGATGTGGCCGACAATGAAATTGTGAAACGTGTGGTGGCGGGTGATTTAGTGATTACCTCAGACATTCCGTTGGCTGCAGAAGTGGTAGAGAAGGGCGCTCAAGCCCTAAGTCCTCGTGGTGAGGCCTACACTATAGAGACCATTCGCCAGCGTCTTAATATGCGTGATTTTATGGAAACTTTGCGTAATAGTGGTGTACAAACCGGTGGCCCCGCGGCCATGAATCATACAGATCGTCAGAACTTTGCCAACAAACTAGATTGCTGGATCGCAAAACAGAAGGTGACCTAATGAAAATTGCCGATTTATCGGGTTATTTAATCTACCCTAATCCAGACAACCCAAGTTTAACCAGCCAAGTGACCGGTACAGACCACACGGGTGCAGAAGTAAGCGTGGATGTGGTCACTGAGCAAGGTTTAACGGTTTATCTAAACAAACAAGAGATTGTCACCTTGATGACCTTGGGAGATCACCCACAATATTTGGCAGTCGGGTTTTTGTTGAATCAAAATATGCTAAGAGCGGATGACGTGGTTACGGGTATTGATTTTGACGAAGAACTTGAAGTGGTGATTGTGCGTACCGAGCGAGAAACCAACTACGAAGACAAAATGAAAAAGAAGGTGCGCACCTCTGGCTGTGCCCAAGGCACGGTGTTTGGCGACATCATGGAGAAGTTTGACACCATTACACTCGCTGCCGAAGCGCGGTTAAAAACCAGTGATTTGTATCAGCTGGCAAGGCAAATTAACACTACGCCCAGTATCTACCAAAAGGCCGGTGCTATTCACGGTTGTGTATTGTGCAAAGACGCGCAACCTTTGGTGTATATGGAAGACGTAGGCCGTCATAACGCCATTGATAAAATTGCAGGCTACATGCACATGCATAAGATCACGCCGGAAGATAAGTGCTTTTACACTACTGGGCGATTAACCTCGGAGATGGTAATTAAAACCGTACAGATGCGTATTCCAATTCTGGTTTCACGTTCCGGTTTTACGGCGTGGGGCGTAGATTTAGCCCGCAAAGCAGGTTTGACGTTAATAGGCCGCGCTAAGGGGCGCAAGTTTGTGGCTTTGGCAGGGTATGAGCGCTTAATTTATGATGCAGACCTCTCCAAGATTGCCGACGAACCCAAGCGATATGGACGCAACAATGCAGATTAAACCTGAACAGCTAGTAGGTGTTATTTTGGCAGGAGGGTTAGCACGCCGTATGGGTGGCGGTGATAAATCGATGCTCAAGTTAGGTGGTCGGCGCATTTTGGATTACGTTATTGAATCTGCTCAACGTCAGTTACAGACGGTGATCATCAATGCCAACGGTGACCCGCAACGGTTTGCAGCATTTAATTTACCCGTACAAGCCGACATCGTACCTGATTTTGCCGGGCCGTTAGCCGGAGTGGTCTCTGCCATGGCATGGGTAAAGAAAAATAAGCCAGCGGCTACCCATATCATCACGGTGGCGGCCGATACCCCATTTTTTCCTAACGATTACGTCGCCCGTATGTTGGATTTAATGCAGTTAAAACAGCAGCGCCTTGCCTGTGCTAGTTATCATGGACGTAGTCAACCGGTGTTTGGTTTGTGGCCGGTAGACTTGTTTGATGATTTATATAAAGCCTTGGTAGAAGATGATGTGCGCAAGGTAGATCGCTTTACAGCACCCTATGGGGTGGCGGATGTAGCCTTTGACCAACTGGCAGATAACCCGTTTTTTAACGTCAATAAACCGGCAGATCTCACTGCTGGAGAGTTGCATCTAGCAGCAAAACAGTTGGAGTTGCCTTAACGCCCACTTACCTTGTTGTAAACACACACTGCTGCCTCAAGAGGAAATTCTATGTTAGCCGAAGCTCAATCCCGCACCGCAGTGCTGCAATCACAAATGCAAAAGCAAAACATTCCTTTTGGCGTGTTTACAGACGAAAGTTCCATCGCATATCTGGCCGGCTTTTGGGGCTATCTTGGCATCGAGTTTGGGCGTCCCACTATGTTGGTGGTGCCTGCCGTAGGGTCGCCCACAGTCATCACGCCGTTAATGGAATCAGAAATGGTAGATGCCATGACTTGGGTAGAAGACATTAGGGTATGGGAAGACTTTGGCAGCAATAGTTGGCAAGCCGCCTTGGCCAAAGTTTTAGGCCCCAATCCTGAGTCGATTTGGCTGGAGCTGCCCACAGTGCCAGCCATTGTGCGTAACTATTTAGACCAAGACTTTGGCAGCGTGCCTTTATGTGATATTGCACCCATATTAGGCCAACAACGTACTATCAAATCTGCGCTAGAAATTGAGGTAATGTCTCAAGCCGGCAGTATTGCGGGAGCCATGATGCAAGCCGCACATGAATCCTTAGCCGAAGGTGTTCCCGAATATGAATCGGCCTTGGCGGTGATCAGCGCGGGCACCAAGAAGGCCGCAGGCTTTTTGACCGATACGGGTTGGGAGCGTTTTGTATCCCCCATGATTCATAACCTCCAAATTCTCCAAAGTGGCCGTGATACCTCGATGGTGCATCGGCGGGCCAGTGTGCGTACCTACCAGCGTGCAGATCCTGTGTATTTCTGTTTTTGTAATATGGCCCAGTTTAAGCAGTACAAATTGGGTTTTGATCGCATGTTTCATATTGGCGAAGTCACCGACCAAGCCGCTGAGGTGCAGATGGCGGCTATCGAAGCTCAGCAAGCGGCCATTGCCGCCATTAAACCTGGTGTTAGCGCCGAACAAGTGGCCGCAGCGGCCAATGCGGTGTATCAAAAACGCGGTTATGAAACGGGGTACCGAACAGGGCGTTCTATTGGTGTAGCCTACTTAGAAGCCCCCGAGCTTAAACACGGCGACACAACCATTTTGCAAGCGGGTATGACGTTTGCGGTGGATGGGGGTATTTCGATTGATGGGGTAACTGCGGGCCGTATTGGTGACTCTATTGTAGTGACAGAAAGCGGGTGTGATTACCTTACTCAATACCCTCGTCAGTTATTGGTCACTAACCGCTGATATGGCTACTCAACTAAACATTGCCGTGGCTCAAATTGATGCCAGCCGAACAGCAGGTAATGAACGTATACAGTGGTTAGAACAACAGTTGTGCGCCGCACAAGCACAAAGCGTAGACCTTTTGGTTTTGCCAGAGCTGTTTGTTACGGGTTATAACGTAGGGTCGCAGGTGGCGACCTTGGCAGAAACCAGCGACGGCCCAACAGCAGCGGCCATATCGGAGTTGGCGCAGAAGTATCAAATTGCGATTCACTACGGCTTTGCCGAACGCGATGGCAGCAAGCTATACAATGCGGCGCAATGTATCGGACCCGAAGGCTACGTTCTTGGCCACTATCGAAAACGGGTGTTGCCACCGGGCTTCGAGGCTACATTTTTTACCAAGGGAGATGAAGTAGGTCTATTCCAATGGGGTGGTTTCACCATTGGCATGCTTATTTGTTATGACGCAGAATTTCCAGAGCTGGTGCGCCAACTGGCTTTAGCGGGTGCAGATATCATTCTTGTGCCTACGGCGTTGGGTCGTCAGTGGGGTTGGGTAGCACAGCAAATGATGCCTACACGGGGCTATGAAAATGGTGTTTATTTTGTATACGCAAACTATTGTGGTGAAGAGAATGGCATGGCTTTTTTGGGTGAGGGTTTTATTGGTTGTCCCATAGGACGACAACAGCAAGACAAGCAAGACTTAGCTCGTGCAGGTTCTGATGAAGCGCTAATTGTTGCTACAATCAAGCTTGAGCGCGTCAAAATAGCTCAGGCCCGCTTGCCATACCTGATGGACTATCATCATGTTATAAAAGCAGGGGGTTTAATTTGATTTTAAACACAATAGGCCTTTTCGTATTAACTGCACTAGCCGAAATTGTGGGTTGCTTCCTACCCTATCTTTGGTTGCGCAAAGACGGATCTAGCTGGTTGTTAATTCCTGCTGTGGTCAGTTTGGGCTTGTTTGTTTGGCTGTTAACGCTGCACCCGGCTGCAAGTGGCCGAGTGTATGCCGCCTATGGTGGAGTTTATGTGGCAACGGCACTGGTTTGGCTGAGAGT
>CBDUDU010000066.1:0-12218 GCA_965366045.1 uncultured Oceanospirillaceae bacterium | reverse complement strand
ATTTTGTTGTCGCCTTTCATCAGCGTGGGCTCAATGTAGAAACCGGCCGATAATTCGGAACCAACGTCTGCCACACCACCACCAATAAGGAATTCGGCGCCTTCTTCACGACCTAACTTTAAGTAGCTCAATATACGTTCTTGCTGTTCAGCTGAGGCCTGCGCACCGACCATGGTGTCTGTGTCTAACGGATTGCCACGTATAATTTGTCGAGTACGTTCCAACACGAGAGCAATAAATTCTTCGTAGATGGATTCTTGAACCAATAAACGTGACGGGCAAGTACACACTTCGCCCTGGTTGAAGAAGGCTAATACTGTGCCTTCTACACATTTGCTAATGTAATCATCTTCGTGCTGCATGATGTCTTCAAAATATATGTTGGGCGACTTACCTCCCAACTCCACAGATGAAGGGATCAAGTTTTCTGCCGCATTAGCCAACACAATTTGGCCTACTGCAGTGGATCCAGTAAAGGCGATTTTGGCAATACCTTTGTGAGTAGACAGCGCTTGGCCGGTGACTTCACCGACACCATTAACCACGTTCAATACGCCAGCAGGGATTAAGTCTTGGATGAGCTCAACCAAAACTAAAATGGATGCTGGAGTTTGTTCGGCCGGTTTTAGTACCACGCAGTTGCCCGCAGCTAAAGCAGGAGCCAATTTCCAAGCCGCCATTAGAATAGGGAAGTTCCATGGGATGATTTGACCAACCACACCTAAGGGCTCGTGGAAATGGTATGACGCAGTGGTTTCGTCCAACTCAGCACTGGTGCCTTCTTGGGCGCGAATACAGCCGGCGAAGTAACGGAAGTGGTCTACCGTAAGGGGAATGTCTGCGGCTAACGTTTCACGTACGCCTTTACCATTGTCCCAAGACTCGGCCACAGCCAGGAGCTCTAAATTAGCTTCGATGCGATCTGCAATTTTTAACAATAGGTTAGAGCGTTCGGTGGCAGACGTTTTGCCCCATGCTCCAGCGGCCTTAGACCCAGCGCTTACGGCTAGGTCTACGTCGGCTGCACTAGAATTGGGTACTTGACAGAAAACAGCACCGTTAATGGGCGAGATATTGTCCATGTACTGTCCCTTCACTGGTGCGACCCATTCGCCGCCAATAAAGTTTTCATAACGTGGTTTAAAGCTAACGACAGCGCCATCGCTGCCAGGATTAGAATAGATCATGATCGAGTCCTTAGTTTATTGTTATTACACTGCTAGGTGTGTCTTTAGACCTAACTAGCATAGCGAAACTAAGAGGGGGCCGAACATCGGTATAAAGAAGGTATTTTCCTCCTACTTTTGGAGGAGGTCCGTAGGTAGTGGGAACCCATTGCGGCCAGGAAACTCAGGTGCCAATGTACGTGCATTGGGCATTTTTAACCATAGTCGCAACAACTTACGACGTTGCTCTGGCGCTGTATGGTCTTCAAAGCTGGTGCGAGAGTGGAGTACAAGATAGTTGTTGGCAAACTGCATATCACCGGGTTGCAGCATCATGTCTAGGCGCATTTCTTGCTGCAACATAATCTGGTCAAACAGATCCAAGGCCTCACGCTCCACTTGGCATAGAGGCTGCTTCATCATCTCGTGGCCCAATTCTATATACTGGCGCAAATAGCGGCAGCTGAGCTTGCCTTTGTGGTAGCTGAACAGGGGAGACGGCGTAGGCAGGTCGTTACCTAAGTGGGCATAGTGGTAGGTTTTGTAGTACAAACCTAAGTATTCGGGGTGGTGACTTAACAGTTGATTGTAAATGGCTGCCACGCTGACCAAACTGCTCAGACCGCCAGTCTTGGCCTTGCGCAAGCACAACAACCCGACTACGTCTGATGGGTCTGTGTGGTAGGGCAGGTAGAGGTTGGTTTCATAGACTCGAGTCTGTTTATCATTTGGGTCGCCCACGTTTTCCACGCCCCCAAGAATGTCACCTCTAGGGTTCTGAGCTATGGGAATGCCGAGATGAAGTCCAATGCCATAATAAATTGCGTGCGCTTGAGCTTGCGTATATTGTGCCAAAGGCAGGCCGCGTAACAAAAAGAAGCCGCGGCCATCTTCTAACTCATCGGCAAGCCGTGTCAATTTGGTTTCTAATTGTTGAAGTGGAAAATTTTGTTTGTCGAAGTTAGGGAAGGTTTTGCCTAACTTACTAAGTAGGCTTAGAGCGCTATTGATGTCGGCCACATCCTCCTGGGTAAGGTGGTGGATATAACTTTCGTCGTTGCTATAGTCCTTGGCTGTCCAGGCGGAGGGCCCCGTAATAGGTTGCTTAAGGATTGTGCTCATGTGTTGGTGGCCTTTCTTTAATCAGGAACTTTGTCGCATGCTAGCAAAAAAATTAGTACCGACACATTATATTACGAAATCAGCATAGGCCTCTGTTAAAGTTGAAATTGGGCCGAGACAGAGACTTAGCGCGCGTAGAGACGGTGCATAATGCTGCACCCGACTGCCACTTGGTCATTGATGCCAATACTGGCAGCTTAAAGGGCTAGAGCCAGTGTTGCCAATTTGTGCAGATGAATTCTGTATAGGATGCGCGAAGCGTAACTGCTGCTTATGGTATGGCCTAGCATTTTTTATACCATCTGTACGGTCTATTTAGCATATTTCCTTACTGTAATAGAAGAACACGGTCTAATGGCGTTGTTGTGCTTCAACTTTTGTCGGCGTAAGCTGTTTTATGTAGCTTAGACTACGCGATAGGGCACTATACACGCCCTCTACCGGGAGTACACCCTAGGTGTGCTCCCGGCACAACAACTCCTCCACGATAAATATAAACCACCCGACCCATGTGCTGCCAGTACTGTCCTAGTGTAACAAATACATGAAGAGTAGAAGCTGCTTAAGCTATAGCCGAACTAGCCCTTGGCATCGAACTAAATATCTGTAAGTATTTGTTGGTTATATAGCTTCTTCTTCAGTCAGTGCCTGTGGGTGTTCTATGAGATGTTTCTATCGAGGCACGGTAATTTACAGCGATACTTAAAACGCCCTTTATCACAAGGGGATGGCTAAAGGTGTGCGTAGAACAGTTCTAGAAGACCTTGTGCTCCTCTGTCATCAGCTCCCACTGGCTTAATGTGCAGGCTTCTCTTTAAACTGATGACGATCTGCACTAGCAAACGGATTGGTGATGCTAGAACTGATGCCCGCTGGTTGGAAGTCCGCATATTGCTCAGTCATAATTTTGCGCACATGGGCTTCGTTATGGAGGCTGACATCAATCATCACTAAGTAGGCACCATGCTCCAATAAATCATGAAATCGGGAAATTTTATAATTTTCATGATGCAGGCCAATCAATCCACCTAACCAGGTACAAAACAATACCGGTGCCACCATCACAACTATATACTGGAATATTCCCAGTTCAAGGTGGCCTAAATTTAGACGTGCAAAACTAAGTATTGCGATTAAACCAATAAACCCACCAATCATGGACCCGCGCTCAGCACTATGGACTAAATCGTAACGTTCAAAGATGTTCGCGGAATGAATTTGGTGCTTCTGCAATCCCGCCTCGTCCTTGCTGAGCACTTGAAAATCCCAGCCCGACACGATGCGTTTGTAGAGCTGTTCAGATAAGTGTTCGACTCTATCAATATTACGACTCACAAAATACATGCGTTTCATAACCACCTCCCAACTATTTGCCGGGCACTCAGTCACCTACGTAATTGCAGATTATAAAGCCTCTGGCAATGATTAATCAGTGTACAGCTGTTTTATCGTACTCTTCTGTATCGATCATGTCATGCGTTAGATAGATTATTCTAGGTTAATCGTACGGGTCTTCCTATTGGAATCTCTAGACGTTCGTGGTGAATAAACAATCCAAACACGGTGACTAGTTCCCGTTAACCTTAATCACGCGCCCTGAGTATCGGTTCGTATCCTAGGGCCTTGAGACATTTATATCTGATGGTATTCAGCTGATAACTCGTTGCAGTGGTACAGTGAATTTAACCGCTACCTTGTGGGCTTCGAATAAGATACGTATGCCCGGCGCCATGCCTGTGCAAGCAAAGTCAGCCGACCTAGCCGCTATAAGCGCTGCTAGCGCTACTTTTAATTCACATAAAAACCGATCACAATGGGTTCACAAGTCAGCCAAAACGCCAGAGGTGAGTATGGCTCAAAACACGGTAGGTATTGTTGGTCTTGGTCATATGGGGGCGGGCATGGCTCAAACGTTATTGCGTCATGGTTATACGGTGCTAGGGATTGACGTGGGAGCCAAGCAGCAGCATGCGGCGCGTGCAATGGGTGTTCATGTGGTGGCCGATGTGGCGGCACTATGTCGTCAAACCAACGTCATTTTATTGTCGTTGCCAATGGCCAAACATGTGCAGCAAGTTATTGCCGGTAGCGGTGGTATCACCGAACACGCTCAGGCACAGACCTTGATTATTGACACCTCTACTTCTGAACCCGAGGTGACCCGTTCGTTGGCTACTTTATTGGCTCCTGCCGGCCATCAATTACTGGACTGCCCTGTTAGTGGTGGCCCAGCGGGCGCTGTTGCTGGATCCATGGTGATGTTGGTTGGCGGTGAGGAAACCGCGTTTAAACGCGCAGGGCCTTACCTTGAGGTGCTCAGTTCCAAGGTGGTGTACATGGGTGCGTCGGGCAACGGCCATGCGGCCAAATTAGTTAATAACCTGTTGTGTGCTGCGCATTTGGTGACCACCGCTGAAGCGGTCGCCTTAGGTACCAAAGCTGGGTTGAATGCTCAAGACTTGATCGCTGGCCTAAATGCAGGCTCTGGACGGAGTGCTGTCAGTGAAGTGAACTTCCCGCGTTGGATTCTTAATGATGCGTTTGATTCTGGCTTCACCATGCAGCTCATGCGCAAAGACGTGGGCTTAGCGCAAAACTTGATGCACGACATGGGGCTACATCTCGCAATGTCGGAGCAAGTGGCGCAGATTTGGGCGGCTAGTGAAGATAATTTGTCAGACGACAATGACTTTAATTACATCGTTAAAAGCTGTGGTTTGGGAGATTGAATACATGAGTTTTGTGATTGTAGGCAACGGTGAGCAACAAGTGGATGAATTACTTAATACACTGCTAGGCAGCAGCTGCTTTGGTAGCTGGGTGGGGGGTGAACTGGTCTCTGGCCAAGGCGATGCAATTACCCTCGTTAACCCAGCAACAGGCCATGGGCTGTGGCAATATAACGATGCCACAGATGTGATTGTGGCTAAGGCTGCTGATGCAGCAACCTTGGCCCAAGCGCAGTGGTGGGCCATGACAGCTAGTGCTCGAGGCCAGTTAATGTGGCGGTGTGGTGCCCAGATTCGTAGTGTCGCAGAATCGCTAGCGCGGTTGGAATCCTTGTCGGCTGGCAAGCCGCTGCGCGATTGCCGAGTTGAAGTGGCCAAAGTGGCGGAAATGTTTGAATATTACGCCGGCTGGTGCGACAAACTGACTGGCGAGGTGATCCCCGTTCCTACCACTCACCTCAACTACACTCGCCATGAGCCCTATGGCGTGGTGACCCAAATAACGCCGTGGAATGCGCCCTTATTCACCGCTGGCTGGCAGATTGCCCCCGCTATTTGTGCGGGTAACGCCGTGTTATTAAAGCCGTCTGAATTAACACCGTTGAGCAGTACGGTGTTGGTTAAACTGCTTGAGCAGGCGGGCATTCCGGTGGGCCTTGTTAATGTCATCAATGGTCTAGGCCACACCACGGCCACGGCTGCAATTGCCAATAAGGCCACCAAAAAAGTTATTTTTATTGGTTCACCTCAGACCGGTGGCGTTATTGCCGCAGCCTGTGCCCAACGTTTGATTCCCTGTGTGTTGGAACTGGGTGGCAAGTCAGCCAATATGGTGTTTCAAGACGCTGATCTAGACCAGGCTGTGGTTGGCGCGCAGGCGGCGGTATTTGCGGCAGCGGGGCAAAGCTGTGTGTCAGGCTCTCGTTTATTGGTTCAGCGCGCCGTGTATGATGAAGTGGTTGAACGTGTGGCCTCGGCAACGCGCAAGCTCAAGCCTGGCTTGCCTTGGAAGGAAGACACGATGGTTGGTCCCATTAATAACGCTAAGCAGTTTCAACATGTGTCCGCGTTAGTGGCTGATGGTGTGGCTCAAGGCGCAGTGGTTGCCGCCGGTGGTATGGCAGGGCAAATTTCTGGTGGTGAAAATGGCTTCTTTTACTTGCCCACGGTGCTGGCGAACGTGCACAACAGTATGCGGGTAGCGCAAGAGGAAATCTTTGGACCCGTAATGTCGGTGATTGCGTTTGAAGATGAAGAAGAAGCTATTACCATTGCCAATGACAGTCGTTTTGGTTTAGCTGGAGCGGTTTGGACCGCAGACGTCGGGCGAGCACACCGTATGGCTGCTCGCGTTAATGCAGGCACCTTTTGGGTTAATAGTTACAAGGCCATTAACGTCATGTCACCGTTTGGCGGTTTTGGAGAAAGTGGTTACGGACGCTCCAGTGGTTATCAAGGTTTGATGGAGTACACGCAAACCAAGAGCGTGTGGATTGAAACGGCACACAATGCCGCCATTCAGTTTGGTTACGCCATCGAGTAATGGCGCTGCTTTAACACCATCATCGATATAGGAGAAGACCCCATGCAAGCGCATAGCCAACAACCTAACCATCTGGGTATTGATCACCCGCTTGTAGCGGTGCGTGATATGGATAAAGCGTGTCAAGACTTTGCTCGGCTGGGGTTCTATATTAACCCGCGACACCATCACCCGTGGGGCACCGATAACCATCTGCTGATGTTCCCAGAAAACTTTATTGAAGTGATTAGCGTTTATGATTCTAGCAAACTTGATTTAACTAATGACGAGGGGTTTGCCTTTGGCCGTTTTATTAGCGATTCGATGGCCCGTAAAGAGGGTATCGCCATGGTGGCATTACACAGTGAAGATGCCCGTGCTGATCACCGATTAATGGATCAACGTGGCGTAGAAAATCAGGGCTTAGTAGATTTTCGGCGCATTGCCCACCGGCCCGACGGCAGTGAGGAGGAAGCGGTGGTGTCCTTGGTAATGCTGATCAACCCACCGTGCCCAGCGATGTCGCACTTTTTTTGTCACCAACATAAGCCAAATCTGGTCTGGGTTGACGATTGGATGCATCACCCTAATGGTGCCAATGGTATTACCGGTATTTCTTATGTGGCTGATCATCCAGATGAGTTTAGGAGCCGATTTGAGGGCATATACGGGGCCGAAGCAGTCACCTTAGCAGCCGATCAATTGGTTGTTACTACGGATCGTGGCACCTTTGAAGTATTAACGCCTCAGCTCGCGCAAACCCGTTTTCACGGCGTTGATGTGCCGGCCAATGCCCAGCAACTCCCCAGTGGAGTGGCGATTCGGGTGAGTACATGCGCCATCTCTCAAGCGCAAGCACACCTCGATCAGAACCAAGTGAAATACGTAACCATCGCAGACGGCGGGCTACGTATCCCAGCACACTATGCGGGCAATACCATCATCGAGATTTATCCTGATTGAAGCAGCATGGAGCAAAACAGGTATCACCCATAGACTCTATTGCTTGTACGAAATAGCCACGTCGGTAATGGGTTTTGAACAGCAAACCAATATATAGTCCGCTTCAATGTCGGTGTCGCTAGCAATCTCGTACAACGAGTATGGCAGCACAAAACCGGCTTTGTAGAGGCCCTCACCTTCGTCAGGGTGACGGGGGTGGTTAGGGCGACTGCAGATTTTAGTTAAACGCCCCAATTGCAAAATCTGACAAGAGTTCAACCCCGGTTTTGGTAATGCGCACTTGTTGCTCTAACTTAACGCCTTCTTTTTCGCCAATGCCGCCGGTGTAAGATTCTACACACACCACCATATTTTCATGAAAATGACCGTCATAGCCTACCTTGTCATAGTCCTGCGGGTGGTAAATACACGGGTACTCGTCGGCTAGGCCCACTCCATGTACAGAACAGGAATAGCGGTTTGGAGCGAAGCGCTCGGGCAATTGCCATGATTGGTCTACAAAATCACGAAAGGCAAGGCCATCTTTGAGTAAACCCATGTTGTAAGTGATGTGTTCCATTGCAATGTTATAGATTTCTTGTTGTTTTGTGGTGGCTTGTTCGTGACCTGCTATCCAGGCACGAGAAACATCGGCGCAATAGCCGTAGGGGCCTATAAGGTCCGTGTCAAAGGAGACAATGTCGCCTTTTTGGATGATGGCGTCGGAGCTTTCTCGCATCCAGGGGTTGGTGCGCTCGCCGGCAGAAAGAATACGGGTCTCGATCCACTCACCACCGTTACGAATGTTTTCAAAATGTAGGTGAGCCCAGAGTTCATTTTCGCTAATGCCTGGTTCACAATGATCCCACATACGCTGCATGCCTTTTTGGCACACGGCAATGGTCCACTGCATTAACTGTAATTCTTCGGCCGACTTAATTAGCCGCGCATGTTCCATATACTTCATGCCGTAGAGGGTTTCGATACCGTGTTTATGTAGCTGCGCTATGCCTAACTCTTCACAGATATCCACGGCTAAACGTTTGTTGCCGCCGCCGTATTGCTTCATTAAAGCGGCAATGTCGTCGCCCCAGCGGATGGCTTGTTCGGGGCCGCGTTCACCCGCTGCAAAATAAGCCCAGGCAATGGCGGGGCGAATTTCGTCCACCGTGAGCTGGCCGTTAGGCAAACGTTTGTCGTCGTGTAAATGGCCGCAGTTGTGGTAATCAAACAGGAGGGCAGGGCCATCGGCAAAGATTAGCGCGTAACGCGAGGGATTGTGCATGGTCCACAACTGCATGTTGGAGGTGTCGGTAGCATAACGAATGTTTAAAGGGTCATATAACAGGGCAGCGGCAATGTCGTTGTCTCGTAACACTTGGCGCGTGCGCTCCAATCGGTAGGCTCTGGCCTGCCTTACGGTGGCTTCGGCGATGGGGTTTTTGAGGGCGACATCGGCTGCACCTTGGTTAAGATAACGCTGCTTATCGTCAATCATTGCGACACTCCTGCTTACGGGGCTTCTTCTAGAATCCATTGTTTAACTTGGTTGATGTGTTCAGACCGGTGGTCTGAGGGTTCCATTAATATGTAATAACCCCAAGGTTTAGGAATTTGTAGCCGTTCACTAAAGGGCGCTACCAAACGTTTGGTGCTAATTAGGTCTTCTACAAACTCGCTCCAGCCCAAGGCCATGCCTTGGCCCGCTTCGGCGGCGCTGTATAACATGGGAATGTTGTTAAACTCGATGCTTGTACGCAGGCCCTTTAAGGGACTGTGTTGATCAATGAGCCAGTCCTGCCACTTAACCCAGCGCCATTGATTATCGTCTAGGTCGATTAGGGGTACTTGGGTTAATTGAGACAGTTGAGACAGCTGATGCTGCTCGGCCATGGTGGGGCTACACACTGGATAAATATCGCCAGACAACAAATACGTCGACTCGGTTTTAGGCCATGTGTTGTCGCCGTACTTAATGGCAATGTCGGCATCTTCGTCGACGCCGCCTAAGTGGTTCTCTGAGGTGAGTATTCTTAAGTCGATGTTGGGGTGTTGTTGGATAAAACGCCCTAATTTGGGCAATAACCACATTTGAGCAAAGGCGGTGGTGGCCGCTACAGTGACGGTTTTTATGGCAGATGGTGAATTCAATTGCTCAACGGCATCGGCAATTTGGTCCAGACCAGAGGCAACCGCTTGGTAGAGTAATTTACCTTCTGAACTCAAACGTAAGGAGCGATGCTGGCGCACAAACAGCAAATGGCCTAAACGTTGTTCTAGGTTGGCGATTTGTTTGCTAATTGCCGCTTGGCTCAAGTTCAGTTCGACCGCCGCGCGGGTAAAACTCAGGTGGCGAGCGCTGGCCTCAAACATAATTAAGCTGTTGGGAGACGGGATTTGCTTGAGTCTTGATATCATAACTTTTTGTTATTCAACGCTGTATTATTAAAAAATTATTATGGCGCTAATAAGTGCAAGTTATCATAACAAAAGAGTGAAGAGCAATGCCTATATAACCACTCTATAAAGATAATTTTACCGGTGTTGATAGAACGGTTTCTTGGCATAAAAGCTAGGCGTGTCAGGGCTCTTATCAGATAACCACAGGTTATCTAATGCATGCCTTTTTGTCGTTTGACAGGCCGCCGTAGCGCCCCTAGCATCAACCCCATTGTGGCTGCTAATACAGCCCTTGGTTGACTAAAATAGGGGCGTTAAGCCATGGCACCAAAAACAGACAGTACTCATCGGCGTAGGGCTGGTGGTCGTGAGGGCAAACAAAAAAACATTGAGCCTGTTCAAGGTCCCGCTTATATAAAACGTGAAATACCTATTTATGAAATGCTTAATGAAGAGGCATTACAGAAAATAGAAGGCAATGCCGACGCCATTTTAGAAGAAATAGGCATCGATTTTAAAGAAGACGAAGAAGTACTAGAAATCTGGCGCAAGGCTGGTTGCAACGTGCAAGGCGACCGAGTTCGTTTTGAAAAGGGTATGTTACGATCAATTATTAATGCTACCTCGCCCAAACAATTCACCCAGCACGCTCGCAACCCTGCTCGCTCTATTGAGATTGGCGGCGATAACATGTGTTTTTTCCCCTGTTACGGTTCGCCGTTTGTACACGACCTTGATCGGGGCCGGCGTTATGCCCAAAACCTAGACTTTAAAAACTTTATCAAACTCGCGCACATGTCACCTTGGTTGCACCATTCAGGCGGCACCATTGTGGAACCCATGGACCTGCCGGTGAATAAACGCCACTTGGATATGGTGTATAACCACATTAAATATAGCGACAAGTGTTTTATGGGTTCGGTGACGGCACCCGAGCGGGCCCAAGACTCCATTGAGATGGCGCGGATCGTGTTTGGCAAAGAGTTTATGGAGCATAACTGCAGCATAATTAGCGTTATTAACGTCAACTCGCCCCTCACCTACGATGGCACCATGTTGGGGGCATTAAAAACCTACGCCAAGGCTAATCAAGCGGTCATTGTGACGCCGTTTATCCTTATGGGTGCCATGGGCCCAGTGACCCTAGGCGGCGCTTTGTCCCAGGTGCTGGCCGAAGCCATGGCTGGGCTTGCGCTGATTCAACTCATTCGCCCCGGTGCGCCAGGTGTATTTGGCACCTTTACCAGTTCTATGTCGTTAAGGTCGGGTGCGCCCACCTTTGGCATGCCGGAGCCTGCGCTTGGTTATATTGCCTTTGGCCAGCTTGCCAAACGTTTAGGCGTGCCCCTGCGTGGGGGAGGTTCGTTGACGGCGGCTAAAATTCCCGATGCCCAAGCCGCACAAGAAAGTGCCGATACGCTGTTCCCCACCATGTTGGCCGGTATTAACGTGGTGTTTCAAGCAGCTGGTTGGTTAGAGGGTGGACTCACCATGGGTTACGAGAAATTTGTATTAGACACCGACCATTTAGGCATGATGCACACCATTGCTAAAGGCATTGATGTGAGTGCCAATGGTTTGGCGCTGAGCGCTTACCACGAAGTGCCACCGGGCCATCACCATCTAGGTACGGATCACACCATGGCCAACTATAAAACCGCGTTTTATGATTCCAGTACCGCTAACCATGAGTCGTTTGAACAGTGGCAGGAAGAGGGTAGTTTGTCGGCAGCCCAGCGGGCTAATACCGTGTATAAACGTATGCTTAATGACTATGAACTGCCTCCTTTAGATAACGCTATTGATACACAATTAATAGACTTCATGAACCAGCGTAAAGCCGCCTTTCCGGATTCTAATGTTTAAACTTGGCATTACCCCAATGTCGTAGTTTCAGGGCTGCTAAGTTGCGCTACTATAGGACTTATATTAATCCGTATTAGTTGAGTCATTGCCTATGAGTTACGCCGCATCTTATCAACAATCCCTTACTGAGCCAGAACTGTTTTGGCAACAACAGGCCAACCGTTTGCCTTGGTTTAAGGCGCCCACCCAGGTGGTTGATACCAGCCAAACAGCCACTGGGCGTTGGTTTACCAACGGTGTTATGAATACCTGTTATATGGCTCTAGATCACCACGTGGCTAATGGCCGTGGTGATCAAGTGGCGATTTATTACGATTCTCCCGTAACCAACACCCAATCTAGTCTCACCTATAGCCAGTTGTTGCGTCAGGTTTGCCTGTTTGCCAGTGCGTTACGTGATCAAGGCGTGAAAAAAGGCGACAGGGTGGTGATTTATATGCCCATGGTGATGGAAGCCTCGATTGCTATGTT
>CBDUDU010000065.1:0-12339 GCA_965366045.1 uncultured Oceanospirillaceae bacterium | reverse complement strand
TTCTTCTACTTCATTATTAACCACTACAGGAAACCCAATCATGAGCAATATTCCTGCTGAATTGTATTACACCGAATCTCACGAATGGCTTGCAGACAACGCTGATGGCACTGTTACCGTAGGCATCACCCACCACGCCCAAGAGCTACTTGGCGATGTAGTATTTATCGAAGCGGCCGACGTTGGACGTCAACTCGATGCTGGCGAAGAATACACCGTGATTGAATCTGTTAAAGCTGCGTCAGATTCCTATGCGCCCGTAGCTGGCGAGATCATCGCCTTTAACGAAGCCTTAGAAGATGCCCCAGAAACCGTCAACGAAGATCCGTACGTTGAGGGTTGGGTTATGAAACTCAAATTGGCACCAGACGCTAACTTCAGTGGTCTACTTGATGCTCAAGCATATTCCGATTTAGTCGCTAGCGAAGACTAAGCGCCTGACTCCTACTACACAAAGCCCGTCTTGTACGGGCTTTGTCCGTTATTCATCGCTCCAAGTGAGGATACCCAATGTCCGTAAACACCCCCATTGCAGATTTATTACAAACCAACGATTTTATTAAGCGCCACATAGGCCCCAATGCAACCGATAATTCGGCTATGTTGAACCATCTAAACGTGGCCAGTATCGACGAATTAATGGATCAAACGGTGCCTGACAGCATCCGTCTAGACCAACCGCTTAATTTGCCACAGTCACAATCGGAAGTAGACACGCTCGCCCAACTTAAAGCCATGGCCAGCCAAAACACCGTTAATGTGTCTTGTATCGGTATGGGTTACAGTAATACCTTGGTGCCCAATGTTATTTTACGTAATGTAATGGAAAACCCTGCTTGGTATACGGCTTACACGCCTTACCAACCAGAAATTGCGCAAGGCCGTTTAGAAGCGCTACTCAATTATCAGCAAATGGTCATGGACTTAACGGGCATGGAATTAGCCAACGCCTCGTTGCTCGATGAAGCCACGGCAGCGGCCGAAGCCATGGCGCTGTGTAAACGCGCCAACAAAAAGAAGAGTATGACCTTCTTTGTCGATGAAAACACGCATCCACAAAACCTTTCGGTAATGCGTACTCGTGCCGAATACTTTGGCTTTGACATTGTTACTGGCAATCCAGCCACAGACCTAAGCCAGCACGATGTGTTTGGCGTGATGGTGCAATACCCCGGCAGTAACGGTGACATTTGTGACCTAAAAACCATTGTCGACGCCGCTCATGAGCAAAAGGCACTAGTGGCAGTAGGCGCAGACATTATGAGCTTAGTGTTATTAAAATCCCCGGGCGAACTGGGTGCCGACGTCGTATTTGGCTCGAGCCAGCGCTTTGGTGTGCCGCTCGGCTTTGGTGGCCCCCACGCCGCCTTCTTTGCCAGCAAAGACAAATACAAGCGTTCCATCCCTGGGCGTATTATCGGTGTATCCATCGATACTAAAGGTAAACCCGCATTACGTATGGCCATGCAAACGCGCGAGCAACATATCCGTCGCGAAAAGGCCAACTCAAACATTTGTACGGCCCAGGCCCTGCTGGCCAACATGTCATCCTTTTACGCCGTGTATCACGGACCTGCTGGCCTACGCACCATCGCCAGCCGCATCCAACGTTTAACGGCCATTTTAGCCGCGCAACTAGACACCATTGGTTTCCCAGCGAGCAACCAATGTTTCTTTGACACCCTGACCTTGGCCACTAACGGCCAACAAGAAGTTGTCTACCAACGCGCCCTAGATGCGGGTTTCAACCTACGTAAAGCAGGTGATGACGAGCTTGGCATCAGCCTTGATGAAACCACTCAAGTCGGCCACGTACAAAGCCTACTCAACATTTTTGCTGGTGCCCAGGTCGACTTTGACCTCACTGCAACTGACCAACTGTGTAACAGAATTAATATGGGTATGGCGCCAGAGTTGTTGCGCCAAGACGCCATTCTAGAGCACCCCGTATTTAACAGTCACCATAGCGAAACTGACATGTTGCGCTATTTGAAAAAGTTGGAAAACAAAGACTTCTCCTTAGTTCACGGCATGATCCCTTTGGGTTCGTGTACCATGAAGCTCAATGCCACCGCACAAATGGCAGCCGTAACTTGGCCAGAATTTGCCCACATGCATCCATTTGCTCCGGTTGAGCAGACTCAAGGGTACATGGCATTGATTCGCTCTTTAGAAGCGCAACTGGTAGAAATCACCGGTTATGATCGTGTTTCCATGCAGCCAAACTCTGGTGCTCAAGGTGAGTACGCCGGCTTAATTGCTATCCGCAAATACCAAGCCAGTCTCGACCAAGGTCATCGTAACATTTGTATCATCCCAAGCTCCTCACACGGCACTAACCCTGCCAGTGCGGCAATGGTAGACATGAAGGTGGTGGTGGTGGGTTGTGACGACCTAGGTAACGTTAACGTTGAAGAGCTGCGTGCTAAAGCAGAACAATACACCGACCAGCTATCTTGTTTAATGATTACCTACCCGTCAACCCATGGTGTATACGAAGAAAGCATTGTTGAAATCTGCGAAATTATTCACACCAATGGCGGCCAAGTCTATATGGACGGAGCCAACATGAACGCCCAGGTAGGCATCAGCAAACCAGGCCTTATTGGTTCAGACGTGTCTCACCTTAACCTACACAAAACCTTTGCTATTCCACACGGCGGCGGTGGGCCTGGCATGGGACCCATTGGTGTAAAAGCACACTTAGCACCCTTCTTACCTAACCACCCGGTAGTGCCAGTACATGGCGATGACAATGGTAACGATGCAGTGTCCGCAGCACCTTATGGTAGTGGTTCCATTTTACCTATTTCATGGGCCTATATTAATTTATTAGGTTCTGAAGGTTTGCAACAATCCACCGCCCAAGCCATTGTTAACGCTAACTATATGGCCTCACGCCTAAGTGAGCACTTCCCTATTTTGTACCAAGGCCGCAACGACCGGGTAGCCCACGAATGTATTATTGATATTCGCCCATTAAAAGAAACCACCGGCATCAGCGAAGAAGATATTGCAAAACGTTTGATGGATTATGGGTTCCACGCCCCTACCATGTCGTTCCCTGTGGCTGGCACCTTGATGATTGAACCGACGGAATCAGAACCAAAGCGTGAAATTGATCGCTTCTGTGACGCCATGGCCAGTATCCGTGGAGAAATTGCCAAGATCGAAGCTGGGGAATGGAGCCCGAAGCACAACCCATTGAAAATGGCGCCTCACACACAAACCGACTTAGCTAGCCACGGCTGGAATCGAGGTTATTCTCGTACCGTGGCGGCATTCCCATCAGCAGCCACTCTAGATGCCAAGTTCTGGCCTACGGTTAACCGCATCGATAATGTCTATGGCGACCGCAATTTAGTTTGTTCGTGTCCTCCTATGGAAGCCTACGAAGACTAGTACCTGGCTCCGGTGTTTTAGTGACCCTGCAAGGCATCACTAAAACACCGGAGCCGCGCGCCCCCACCTTATGAATCATCAAATTCTCGACAAATCAGTTGCCACTCTTGGCTTTTTAACGGCTCCTTAGTGAGTTCGCAAAAAGAGTATTCTGGTGTTTTAGTGACGTGGAAACGGCACCCACTACACACCCCAAACGCCCGATTTGCATGATGTTTTTGGACTCCGCTGAGCAATTTCGTTAACGTTTGATCAATGGCCTCAATGTCTTCGGGAACCAGCCCTTTAAGGTAGTTAGATAACATCACGGAAGGCTCTATTTGAGACACCAAATCAACGCCCGAAGGGCTTAGTTTTAGGTGTTGTATACGCCCATCATCAACGTCTTTATGTTTTTCAACATAGCCCTTTTTATACAATTCTGTAATGCTTTTTGACACCGTGCCTTTAGTGAGGCGCAGGTACTCCGCAACGATTAACGGCGTATCGGAAAAGCGATTACACTGATTCAAATATACCAGCACATCTATTTGTACCGGTTGCAAGTGCAATTGGTACGCCTGCTGTCGCGCTTCACTACCCAGCAAATTAGCCAGTCGTTCTATCAAATTTTGAGTCATTGAGTAATTCATCTAGTTTTTACTAAAAACCTTATTGACAAAAGAAACATCCCAATCTATGCTTAGATTGTTTCCACTAAAAACATTATATAGAGAGATCACTATGAAAGCTATTTCATTCGTTAAATCACCCGCCACCAAACTGTCTATTGTTGGTTTATTACTCACCCCTTTGGCCGCCTGTGCGGCCGATCATACCCATGGTATTCAAGCGCCCGCGGGGGATGTTGAAGCCGCCTTTGACATTGTTCATACCAAAATCACGACCGAAGGTAACGTGGCTACCTTTCATATTGCTGTGGATGGTACACCTGGCAGTAGCACCCCCACAGCCCATGGCAAACTCGAAGGTGCGGATGCTTTTGTGTATGTTTGGCCCACCACCATTGACCCATCAGTTGTAGGATTTGGCGCAGGTTCAGGCATCTTGGCCTTGGCAGCGGCTAATCATCCAGATTTTGACGACACACCGTTATACGACGAAAATGGCGATCAAAACTTGAACAACGATGGCGGTCACTGGCATAGCCACTGGGTCGTACTTAGCCCCAACGAAGCTTGTGGCGAAGGTGCGTTAAGTGTGGTGGACATTCCAGAAGGCACAAACCCGCCCTTGCCTGCAACCTGGCCTGGTTTGCCGATGTTGCTAGATAGCCCTCGCTGGCAGCCTGTGTTTGACAAGGACTCCGTTAATATCAAGGTGCCTTTTGCCGACATTGGCACTGTTAATCAGGCTAATTATGACGGTGTCACCGCCGGCCTGCGTGTATCAAAGAACTTACATGCGCCCTTGTTTTGTGTGGTTAACGTATTCGACGTCGCTTCAGGCGATTTAAGTTTACCCGGTAAAGTAAGCCACTAGAACAATTATTAATAAAACCAGGAGAATGCGGTGCAAGCCGCATTTATCGTATAAGGAGCTCCCATGAACAGCCCACAAAAGCAAACAAACGGCATTAATATTGTAGCCAGTCAATGGTTAAACAGCGAAGGCCCCATTGCCATAGAGGATCTGCGTGGCCAAGTGGTGGTTATTGTGGCCTTCCAAATGTTGTGCCAAGGGTGTGTCTCCCACTGCTTACCCCAAGCTTCAAAAATCCATCAGTTATATGGTGGACAAGGCGTGCAGGTGATTGGGTTACACAGCGTATTTGAACACCATGGGGCAATGTCAGCCGTATCATTGCAGGCATTCTTACATGAATACCAAATTCAATTTCCCGTGGCCATCGACCAAGCGTCAAAAACCGGCCCAATTCCGTTAACCATGGCGAATTTGCATCTACAAGGCACGCCCACAACCATCGTTATTGACGCCGAGGGCGAGGTGAGGCTCAAGCATTTCGGCCAAGTGCCTGATTTAGTTTTGGGAGAAATGTTGGGCCAGTTACGCCAGCCTAATTCGCCATCTAAAGCTGCAGTGTCGGCACAGGAGAAGACAGCCACCGCGGGGCAATGTGAGGACGGCGCCTGCAGCCTATGATGCTAGACATATTAATTGGCTGGGCCCAGTAAAGGGTCCCTTAAAAGCTGCTAAGGGCAGCTTTTTTTATGCCTATACCAATGTCACCTTAGCTGCTAAGCCTAACCCAGTTGTGATGAATGCAATTACTCATTGACCAGCGCTAAAATTTGCTATAATTTGCGCGTAAATCAGTCAATCACTGCGAAGCCAGCCACAAGCTTAGAGTTAACCCTAGTATGCGCGCACTGAATCAATTTCTGCCCCTCTACCTAAGCTGTACACTGCTGCTTATGGGCAACGGGTTATTGTTCATCATTATCCCCATGAGCATGCGCTTGGACGGACAAGATACCGATGCCATTGGTTTGGTTATGTCGCTGTATTTCGTGGGCATGCTGTTAGGTTCTTTGTACGGCCGTCATTTGATTAGCCGGGTCGGGCATATTCGTATTTTTGCCGCCTGCGCATCTGTCGCCACCATGTGTGCCTTGCTGCACAGTATCTGGTCTGTACCCTTAGTGTGGGGAGTTCTGCGGGTACTAATAGGCTTTACCAACGCCACCTTCTTTATGACCATGGAAACCTGGCTTAGCGAAAGCTCGACCAGCGAAAACCGGGCCACTGTGTTCGGCAGCTACCAGTTCGTCACTTATTTTGGTTTGGCGTTAGGACAACTCATGCTTAATTTTGCTGAGCCTCAAGACCCTATCCTCTACATCTACGTGGCCATGTTATTTTGTCTGTGTATGATTCCAGTGCTTATGAGCCGTTCCGGTGGCCCGCGCATTAATGAACCCGAAGCGATGCCGTTAAAGACGCTCTATCGCACCTCGCCACTGGGCGTGGTGGGTATCATGATCTCCGGCATTTGTTTAGGTGCCTTTTACAACATGAGCAGTGTGTATGGCGCTGATGTGGGCATGGACAAAAACCAAATAGCCACCTTTATGAGCGCCACTATGGTGGGCGGTTTCTTATTACAGTTCCCCATAGGCAAGTTAGCCGACACCTTTGATCGACGTACAGTGTTAGTCATAACCTTGTTGATGGCCTGTTTAGCGGCCATGATTTTGCCCATTATGGCAAATCAAGGTGAGATGCTCATCACTATTGTTTGCGCCGTGATTTTAAGTGGTGCGTTAGCCTGCGTTTACCCTATCGCCTTGGCCGATGCTTTTGACCGCCTCAAACCCACGGAGATGGTGGCCGCCAGCGGCAAACTCATACTCGCCTATGCCGCCGGTGGCGCTATTGGCCCTTACACCGCGTCTCTGGTGATGAAACAAGTGGGTGCCGAAGCATTGTTTGGTTACCTCATAGTCGCTAGCTTAGTGTTAGTGGCTTTTGTTATGTATCGCATGAGTATTCGTTCTGCAGTTCCCGACGCCTTACAAGAAGCCTTTGTAGTACAGGGCATGACTCCCATGGCCACAGAGCTCGACCCCCGTACCGAATACAACAGCCTTGATGAAACTGGCATCGCTGCCGAAACCGTATTGCTTCTGGCCGAAGAAAACCCAGACGATGTAGTGGAAATTGCCGTAAGTGTGGCACTTAACCAACCGGACGAAGCGGTTAACATTGCCCAAGCCACCGCCTATAACTACCCTGACTGTGCCGAAACATTAGCCATTGCCCTAGCGGACGAGTTGCCACACGATAAGCTGGACATCATTACCAGCGTTGCAGGCTCAGCGCCACAATCGGGTGCGGCTTTAGCGCGTTATATGTGTGACTTAATCAAACAACAAAAACTAGAGCCCCAAGCGAGCTTTAAAGCCCTAAGCCGTCTCACCAGTAAACTGCTGGACGAAGCACCGTTACAAGCTGCAGAAATTGCCGCCATTGTCAGCCAAGAGATTGCCGACGACATGCCTGAGTTAGTGGCGGAAATTGCCGTGTTAGCTGCGGAAGCGGCGCCAGATCAGCGCGTCGAAGTAGCTGCGGCAATTATTCAAGAGGTGCCTGAGGCCAGCGTGGAAGTAGCCGCCGGTGTAGCCGAAACCATCGCCGCCAGCCCAGACGATGAATTGCATTCCTTTTTGGCCGGTGAAGGCGATGAAGATTATGTCGGTGAAGGCGCAGAGTTGGCTATAGCGGTTGCACTTGAAGCGCCAGATCAAGCCCTGCTAGACATTGCCACAGTAGTGGCCGAGGCGCTACCAGAAGACGCCGCTCAAGTGGCTGAATCCATGGCTCAGGCGGACCCACAGCAGGCCTCAGACATTGTTGACAGTATTAGTGAAGCGGTACCAGAGATGGCGGATGACGTCATGTATGCGGTCGCCAGTTCGTTACCCGAACAGGCCGAAGAATTATTGCAGGACGTATTGCTAGATGCCGAGTCTAACGAGTCGGCCACGCATGAAGTAGAGCCTCGGCAATAGGCTGGTTAGCCTCTGGAATAGTGAGTTGAGCTAAAGCAGTGGCATCCACCCACAAAGTCGACTGACCTTCTAAGCCCTTTGCAGTGCCGGTGAAACCTTTGACTAGGTAGAAATATAAGGACACTTGTTTGTCACTATAGTCATGATGCACGGCCTGTAATAGCTCACAGGCCTGCTCATTGATGTGTAGGTCAACCTCTTCTTTGAGTTCCCGGCTTAGGGCTTGAAAATGGCCTTCGCCCGCTTCGATTTTGCCACCGGGAAATTCCCACTTACCACCTTGGTGCTGCCAATCGGCACGCTGCGCCATCAAAATACGATGCTGACTATCAACCACGATAGCAGCCACTACCTCAACCCGTTTCATGACCCTAATACCCACATCAGCTGCGGTAATCGGCATTGATTTTAATGTACTCGTAAGACAGATCGGTGGTCCAAACGATTTCTTTTGCAGTGCCTCGATTCAGGTCCACTGCAATGGTAATCTCTTCCTCATCCATGACTCGCTGACCCGCTGCTTCGGTGTAGCTTTCTGCTCGTCCGCCCTGCTCCACCAATAAGGTGTCCCCCAAATGAATGGTTAAGGCATTCACATCGAGATCGGGCACGCCAGAATAGCCTACGGCGGCTAAAATACGGCCCCAGTTAGCATCACTAGCAAACATGGCAGTTTTTGTGAGTGGGGAATGAGCAATGGCATAGGCGACTTTTAAGCATTCTTCTGCATTGGCACCACCGGCCACTTCTACACTAATGAACTTGGTTGCACCTTCGCCATCTCGCACGATGGCGTGGGCTAGTTGCTGCATTAAATTAACCAGTGCAGCGCTGAACTTGTGTTTTAATTCGGCATCATCATCGAGTGACAAGTCACTCGCGCCCGTGGCCATTAAAATGCAGGAATCGTTGGTCGACATATCACCGTCTACGGTGATGCGGTTAAAGCTATGATTAACGCTCTGCTTCAACAGTTGTTGAATCAGACCCTGTGAACAGGTGGCGTCGGTGGCTACAAAGGCCAGCATGGTCGCCATATTAGGGCGAATCATGCCCGATCCTTTGGAGATACCGCTGAGGTTTATGGTCTGGCCTTGGTGCTGAATTTGTACACTGGCACCCTTAGGGCAGGTATCGGTGGTGAGTATACCCCAAGCCGCATCCTGCCAGCCGTTTAAATCCAGTGCACTCACCGCCTCTGGCAAGTGTTTGATGATTTTTTCTACCGGTAATTTTTCACCAATAACACCCGTAGAAAAAGGCAGTACTTGGCTGCTTGCTAAACCTAATTCTTGTGCCACCGCAGCGCACGTCGCCAACGCATCGGTGTCCCCAGCGGCTCCAGTACCAGCGTTGGCATTACCTGTATTAATCACTAAAGCTAACGGCTGATCCGCAGCCAAATGGCGGCGACAAAGGTGTACCGGCGCCGCGCAAAACGCATTGGCTGTGAATACACCCGCCATGGTCGTACCCGCTTGGGCCTGGATAACCACCAAATCTTTACGATCTAGTCTCTTAATACCCGCCTGCGCAGTACCTAAACACAGACCTGCGATGGGGTGATACTGCACTTCAATGGTTGGTCCAACAGCCATGTGTGTTTCCTTTCTACTTTGGCACTTAGTGCGTAGCTTGTCTTATTCAGCTCAGTTTACCGTGACACTGCTTGTATTTTTTCCCCGAGCCACATGGGCAAGGCTCATTACGGCCAACCTTACTCGACGGCACGGCTGGGTTTTTAGCAACAGGTTGAGATTTCGCTTGCTCGGCGTCGCTTTGCGCCTGTGCTTGAGCATGCTGAAACTCCATCGCCGCTTGAGCTCGTTCACGCTTCAGTCGCTCTTCGGCTTCCACTTCTTCTGGCGACCTCACTTGCACGTGACTTAAAATTCGAATCACATCTTCTTTAATAGCAAATAATAATTGCTGGAACAGCTCAAAGGATTCGCGCTTATATTCCTGTTTTGGATTCTTTTGTGCGTAGCCGCGTAGGTGAATACCTTGACGCAACATGTCCATGGTTGCCAGGTGTTCTTTCCAGCGGGCATCAATCACTTGTAGCATGACTTGTTTTTCAAAACCGCGGATTGTTTCAGGGCCAACAACGTCGGTTTTTGTTTGGTAGTGCTGGGTTAATTCAGATTGAATTTTCTCACGCAAACCGTCTTCTTCCAGCCGATCATCAGCATCTAGCCAGTCCTGCAACGGTAGGGCCATACCAAACTGTTTTTCTAACTCGGTTACTAAACCACTTATGTCCCACTGTTCTGCTAAGCTTTGGGGCACAATAAAACCATCGATACAGCTGTCCACCACTTCTGCCCGTACGTTGGTGATAACGTCAGCAATGTCATCAGTCGACATCAACTCGTTGCGTTGGTCATACACAACCGTACGCTGGTCATTAGCCACGTCATCATATTCGAGCAGCTGCTTACGCATATCAAAGTTACGGCCTTCCACTTTGCGTTGCGACTTTTCTATTGCATTTGAAACCATGCGATGTTCAATGGCTTCGCCGTGTTCCATACCCAACTTTTGCATCAAGCCTTTAATGCGCTCAGGGGCAAAAATCCGTAACAAGTTATCTTCTAGAGACAAGAAAAAGCGTGAGGAACCGGGGTCACCTTGACGCCCTGCACGACCGCGCAACTGATTATCGATACGGCGCGATTCGTGACGCTCGGTGCCAATAATGTGCAACCCTCCGGCCGCCAAAACCGCATCGTGGCGCTGCTGCCAGTCGGCCGTGGCTGCAGTTTTCGCAGCTTCACTGGCATCTTCACCCAATGCAGCCAACTCTACTTCAAGCTTGCCACCTAAACCAATATCGGTACCACGGCCTGCCATATTTGTGGCAATAGTAATGGCGCCTGGCCGGCCGGCCTCAGCAATAATTGTCGCTTCACGTTCGTGTTGTTTGGCGTTAAGAACATTGTGAGCTACGTCTTCTTTGGTCAGCGCCTGGGATACCATTTCCGACATTTCAATCGATGCGGTACCCACTAATACCGGCCGTTTTTGCTCCACACAGTGCTTAATGTCTTCGATAATGGCGGCGAATTTTTCCTCCATCGTCAAATAAACCAAGTCGTTCATGTCTTTCCGCTGGACGTCGACATTGGTTGGTATAACCAATACGTCAAGATCATAAATTTGATGTAATTCAAAGGCTTCCGTGTCAGCCGTGCCAGTCATACCGGCTAAGGTTTGATACAAACGGAAGTAGTTTTGAAAGGTTGTCGAAGCCATGGTCTGGCTTTCTTTTTGAATAGTAATACTTTCTTTAGCTTCGATGGCTTGATGAATACCTTCCGACCAACGCCGACCCGGCATGGTACGACCCGTATGTTCGTCAACGATTACAATTTGATCATCCTGTACGATGTAATCAACGTTGCAAGAAAAAACCACGTGTGCCTTAAGTCCTGCGTGGACATGATGCAATAAGGTCAGGTTGGATGCTGCGTAAAGGCTGTCGCCTTCGTTGAGCAGTTCCGCATCTACCAACAACTGTTCCACAAATTGATGGCCCAGCTCGGTTAGCTCGATCGTTTTGTGAGATTCGTCGTAAGTGTAATGACCGCTTGGCTCAACACCTTCCTCTAGGTCTGGCTGAATTTCCAAACGAGGGATTAACGCGTTGATGGTAATATACATTTGTGTATTATCTTCAACCGGCCCAGAAATAATCAGGGGCGTGCGTGCCTCGTCAATTAGGATCGAGTCAACTTCGTCGACAATAGCGAAGTTTAATGGCCGCTGAACTTTATCAGAAGCACTAAACGCCATGTTATCGCGTAAATAGTCAAAGCCAAATTCATTGTTTGTGCCATAGGTCACGTCGCATTCGTATGCCACTTGCTTAGTGGCACTGTCTTGACCCGAAAGAATAATGCCCACTGAAAGGCCTAAGCCTTCGTACAGCGGTCGCATCCATTGTGCATCTCGCTCTGCCAAATAGTCATTCACGGTCACCACGTGTACACCTTGAGCGGGAATGGCGTTAAGGTATACTGCCAAGGTCGCGACTAAAGTTTTGCCCTCACCCGTACGCATTTCTGCAACCTTGCCTTGATGTAGGGCCATACCACCAATCATTTGCACATCAAAATGGCGCAACCCCATAAACCGAATGGAGGCTTCACGACACACTGCGAAGGCTTCTGGCAATAAATGATCTAGGGTTTCGCCGGCCTCATAACGCTCATGAAATTCAATGCGTTTAGCGGCCAATTCGGCGTCGGTCAATGGCTGTACGCCGCTTTCTAATGCGTTGACTTTGCTAACAATTTTATTCAATCGCTTCACTTCACGATCATTCTTACTGCCAAAAAGTGATTTTAAAATCTGAACCATTGTGATGTCTTTATTATAGGCGCCGGGGCGCTCGTTATGGTGAGTGGTTGGCTTATAAGCCTCATCTATTACTATGGGGTCTTGGGCCACTTTTCAAGGGCCT
>CBDUDU010000064.1:0-12554 GCA_965366045.1 uncultured Oceanospirillaceae bacterium | reverse complement strand
GATTCTACCTTGCCTAACGCTTGTGAAGGTTTGCCTTTAAGGAAATCACCCACAGTTTGCGCCGGCGCATCGTAGTTTTCACCACCCATCACATAGGCTTTACGCTCTAACTGCCGTTGGAGTTCAATACCCGCCAAGGCATCGCCAGGATAGTCCGACGGGTCGATGCCCACGACGATTGCACTATTGGCGTTACGCTCAGCGCGCGAGTACTGGCTCATACCGTTGGTGACCACCTGACCTTCTTCCGATGTGGCCGCCACTACAGTGCCACCTGGGCACATACAAAAACTATAAACCGAGCGGCCGTTGCCACAATGGTGTACTAACTTATAGTCTGCAGCGCCTAAAATTTCGTTACCTGCATTAGCGCCAAATCGAGCTTTATCTATTTGTGACTGCGGGTGTTCTATACGAAATCCAATTGAGAATGGTTTTGCCTCGATATAGACCTTCTTATCAAACAACATTTTAAAGGTATCACGGGCGCTGTGGCCTACCGCCAAAGCAATGTGCCTAGACTTAAGAACTTCCCCACCGGCCAAGGTGACACCCGTCAAATGCCCGTCTTCTATATGCACGTCATCAACCCGTGTATCAAAACGAATCTCGCCACCTAATGCCTCAATTGTTGCGCGCATTTTTTCCACCATAGACACCAATCTAAAGGTACCAATGTGGGGTTTGCTGACAAACAAAATCTCTTCTGGGGCGCCGGCTTCTACAAATTCGTTCAGCACTTTTCGGCTGTAATGCTTCGAGTCTTTTACTTGGCTGTAGAGCTTGCCGTCAGAAAAGGTACCCGCCCCGCCTTCACCAAATTGCACATTAGACTCGGTATTCAGAACCTTTTTGCGCCAAAATCCAAAGGTGTCTTTGGTACGCTGCCTTACCGCTGCCCCACGCTCCAGAATAATGGGCTTATAACCCATTTGCGCCAACACCAACCCGATTAACAACCCACATGGGCCAAAACCAATGACGATCGGCCTGTCTGTAACTACCGCCGGTGCTTGAGCCACAAACTTGTAACTCATGTCGGGGCTAGTTTTAATCAACTGGTCGTCGGCAAACTTAGACAATAGGTGTTCATCTTGATTAGTGGTGACGTCAAGGGTGTAGATCAGTACAATTTTACTTTTCTTACGCGCGTCATAACCACGGCGATACACTACAAAATCCAGCAAGTCGGCGGCTTGGATCGATAGCCGCGCTAAAATAGCTTGGTTCAGCGCCTGCTCGTCATGATCAAGGGGAAGTTGTAGGTTGGTAATGCGTATCATTGAAGAATTCCAGAGGGTGAGGTTACTTGGTTATAGTAAAATAGCTCAAGCTGATATTTTACCTGCTTATGCCGCCCCTGTCCCCGTCCCTGTATGGCCTGTTTAGGTGTCTAGCTCGCAAATACCTACCACCTGACAAAACTCACCATGTAGGTCCGACAAACACACCTCATGAATCAGTTGTGCATCATAGGTCACGCCATTGGGTCCGATACGGTCAAAGGTAGCGCAAGCATCACCCACCAGTTGTACGTCATAACCCATATTGCCTGCCATACGTGTGGTGGTAGACACACAGTGGTTGGTGGTTAATCCTGCAAGCACAAGATTTTTAGCGTTATTTCGACGTAAATACACCTCTAGTTCAGTGCCAATAAAAGCCGAATTTTCACGTTTAACCATCACAGGTTCGTCTGCTTTAGGGGTTAACTCTGGCCAAATGTCGCCGCTGCTTTTGTCACGCCTCAATATACTGTTAGGGTCTTGGCTATGATGCACAATATGTACCACTGGCCATTGATTTGTACGCCACAGCTCCAACAGTGACTGTAGGTTTTGCTCTAAACTGGGGTTATTACGGTTACCGCCCCAAAAGTTCCAGTCTTTAAACCCTTGTTGGCAGTCTATGAGGATCAATGTGGGTTTATCAGGTGAGGTCATCTATGGCACCCTTTTAAAGTATGACTTTTCCAGACCCCTCAGGCGAACTTCAGAGCTTGAAAACACTCCAAATCAATCGTTTTCTTTGCTTCCCACAAATCATGTTGATCCTGCATTAGAAGCCAGCTTTCAGGAGATCTACCTAAAACCTTTGATAATTTTAAAGCCATTAAAGGCGTAATACTGCTTTTACCATTAACGATACGGCTGATAATTGACTGACTAACTTGCAAGCGTTCGGCCAAATCTTTAGCACCTAAATCAAATGGCGCAAGATATACTCTCTTTATAAAATTTCCAGGGTGCATAGGGCTATGTTCTTGAATAGTCATTAGTGATAATCCTCATAATTCACGATATATGCATGGCCATTTTCAAACTCGAATACAATTCGCCAATTGCCGCTGACAATGATTGACCACTGCTTTGATCTCTTTCCTTTCAATGCGTGCAACCGCCAACCTGGGATATTCATGTCTTCAATATCAAAAGCGGTATTCAAAGCCTTTAGACGCTCTTCAACACGAGCCTTATGCACTGATTGAATACCAGACGTATTGCCAGTGGTGAAAAAAGACTGAAGCCCTTTGTGCTTAAAACTCATAATCATTCTCCAATAGTACACTTGCACAAGTGTGAATTCAACCCATAATAATATCGTCGGTGTGTTTTATTAAAAGTAAAAAAAAACCCAGTAAAAACTGAGGATTTTTTCATACGTAGCGAAGCTTAACTAACGTTCAACCCATACTCATCACTCGCATCCTGCAACCACAAGAAAAAGTAATCGGAGAAGCTGCGGCGAATCACAAGGTCGTAAGAACCATCTTCTAACTTACACATGGTGGTGCCGGTTTTTGCGAAGGTGGTTTGAACCACTTTGCCTACTGGGAAGTTAGATTCGTGGCAATCGTACACGGTAGACTTTTGCATCAACTCCGCTACGCCTGTGCCAGATAGGTTCACCAAAGTTTGGCCAGAACTAATGTCGGTTACAGCAATGTGCTGCCCGCCCATTGCACTGCGCAAATCAGCTTCAACCTGCCCTTGTGTGCCGTTAGCAAGAATTAACAACCACTCATTAGGGCACAGCCAGTAAACCACTGTGTCGCCGTTACGTGCGCTGCTGCTTGGGGCCATTGGCAAGTCTACGCCTAATACCTTTTCTACCGCAGAGGTAAAGGCATTGTCTTGTGGGTTACCACGTAGGTTTAGATGACCACGATACTTGTCTTCTTTCATCACTACGTCGGCATTAGCAGCGTTGGTGTGAGCTACACGGTGGTGCAATGGTGATTCCATGCTGGTGCTAGTATCAAAATTAGTCATTGTGATGATCTCCTTTTGGATCATAGAACACTGGGCTACAGATCTCTGCGGCTAACACACGGCCATCGGCCAGTGGGCAGTATACGGTTTCGCCCATGCGGTCTGATCCACCTTTAACGGTGCCCATAGCAATGCCATGGCCTAAACACTCACTCCAGTAACTTGAAGTGACGTGACCCATCATGTCCATAGGAATTGGCTGGTTAGGATCCATTACAATTTGTGCGCCTTCTGGGATCACAACAGTAGGATCTTTTGGCTTAAGGCCAACCAACTGCTTACGATCGGTACGTGCTGTGTCTGGACGGCTAAACGAACGCTCGCCTAAGAAGCTAAATTCTTTGGTTTTGCCCACAGCCCAGCCCATCAAACAGTCGTATGGCGTCATAGAGCCATCGGTATCTTGGCCAGCAATGATAAAGCCTTTTTCTGCACGAAGAACGTGCATGGATTCGGTGCCGTAAGGCGTAATGCCAAACTCTTCACCGGCTTCCATGATTTTCTTCCACATGTAGTGGCCTTGGTCGGCAGGTACGTTCACCTCGAACGACAATTCACCGGTAAAGGAAATACGGAAGATACGTGCCTTAATGCCAGCAACGGTGCCTTCGCGCCAATCCATAAACTTCATGGCTTCGGCAGACAGGTCTACGTCTGTACATAGCTTTTCTAACACTTTACGTGAATTAGGACCGGCGAAAGAACAAGTAGCCCACTGGTCAGTCACTGAAGTGAAGTACACTTCCATGTCTGGCCATTCGGTTTGATGCCATAATTCTAACCAACCCAATACCGTAGCAGCGCCACCAGAGGTGGTAGTCATTAAGAAGTGGTTGTCGCTTAAACACGCCGTAACACCATCATCAAAGATCATGCCGTCTTCTTTAAGCATTAAGCCATAACGGCACTTACCTGGGGCTAACTTAGACCAAGCGTTGGTGTACACACGGTTAAGGAATTCACGGGCGTCTTTACCTTGAATGTCGATCTTACCTAGAGTAGACGCATCCAACATACCTACGCTATTGCGTACCGCTAAACATTCGCGGTTAAGGGTTTGCTGCATGGTTTCGCCCGCTTGAGGGAAATACCAAGGACGCTTCCACTGACCTACGTTCTCAAACTCTGCACCATTGGCCACGTGCCATGGCTGCATAGCGGTGTGACGTGCTGGGTCTAACAACTCTCCCACATCACGGCCGCCAATGGCACCAAAGGTAACTGGGGTGTAGGCAGGACGGAAGATGGTGGTGCCGGTTTCGGCAATCGACTTGTTCAACGTCTTAGCCACAATGGCCATACCGTTGATGTTACCCGTTTTGCCTTGGTCCGTACCAAAACCCATGGCCGTGTAGCGTTTCACGTGCTCAATAGATTGGAAACCTTCACGTGCAGCTAGCTCAATGCCCGCTGCTGTTACGTCATTTTGGAAGTCTACAAACTGCTTTGGCGCACGGCTAATCGGCTTAGTGTGTGGTACCAAGTACAAGGCTTGCGATGCACCAATAGACTCGTCACCACAATCAAAGGTTTGTGTTGAGGTTGTATCAGAAGCAGTAGCACCGGCTTGAACACCCGCGTTTAGCGCTTCAGAAAGCAGATACTCACCTGCCACTGCGCCAGCTAAGTGTTGGTTTTGAATGGTAGCTCCAGGTACAAAACCGGCCACATCGTCTTTCCATATTGGGCGGCTACCGGTGTGGCAGCTTAAGTGGACCACAGGGCTCCAACCACCAGCAACGGCAATCAAATCACAGCTTAAGGTTTTGCTCGCGCCAGTGACGTTATCGCCTGCTTCATCGAGTGGAGCAACCATAGCGCCAGTGACTTTCTTGCCACCTTGGGCTTCGATCACACCGTGACCAGCCATCACCTGAATACCAGCAGCTATAGCGGCTGCAACAAGACGACCGCCCGGCGTATGACGTGAATCAACCACGGCCACAACAGTACGACCTGCGGCTTGAATGTCTAGTGCTGTTTGGTAACCCGAATCGTTAGTAGTCATGATGATACAACGCTGGCCTGGCACTACCGCGTAACGGTTAATGTAGGTGGATACAGAGTTGGCCAGCATAATGCCCGGCAGGTCGTTATTACCGAATACTAACGGACGTTCGATAGCACCCGTAGCCAAGATCACTTGATGGGCACGAATACGGTGTAAACGCTGGCGAGTGCCTGTTTGTGCAACCGGACCAATGTGGTCTGTGCGGCGCTCTAGGGCCACAACAAAGTTGTGGTCGTAATAACCAAACGCCGTGGTGCGTGGCATAACCAGCACGTTACCCATGCCTTCTAGTTGGCTAGTGGCTTGCTCTGCCCATGTTGCAGCATCAATACCATCAACGGTTTGAGTGCTGGCAAGCAAGGTGCCACCAAATTCATTTTGCTCGTCTACAATGATAACACGCTTGCCGCTACGGCCCGCTTCCAGTGCCGCAGCCAATCCTGCAGGGCCTGCACCCACCACCATGACGTCACAGTGAGCGTTGATTTTGTCGTAGGTGTCTGGATCTGGCTCTAACGACAACTTACCAAAACCGGCGGCTTTACGAATAAATTTCTCGTAGGTCATCCACATTTTTTGTGGTGCCATAAAGGTCTTATAGTAAAAACCTGGAGGCATCATCATGCCGCCGATCTTACCCATCAATGACATTAGGTCAAATTCTGCACTCGGCCAGCCGTTGGTGCTGGTAGCGGTTAAGCCATCAAACAATTCAACTTGAGTAGCGCGAGGGTTAGGAACAGTTTGATTGCCTTTGTGCAATTGCATCAAGGCGTTTGGCTCCTCTGCGCCATGGCCTAAAATGCCACGGGCCCGGCTATACTTAAAGCTTCGGCCAACAATACCCACGCCGTTGGCCAACATGGCAGACGCTAACGTGTCACCATCAAAACCTTGGTAGGTTTTGCCATTAAAGGTAAAGCTCATTGGCTTAGAACGGTCGATGCGACCACCAGAGGCTAAACGGTTAACTTGGCTCATAATGCGTCTCCCTTGGCTTGCGCCAGTGTTTCAGCAGTAACTGATGGCATTTCGCCCATTTTATAAGTCTCGTGAACTGTGTAGCTTTGTGTGTCGCGGGTGGCGTTAAAATAACGACGACAACCGGCCGCGTGGTACCACATTTCATGGTGAATACCGCGTGGGTTAGAACGGAAAAACATGTAGTCAGCCCATGCTTCATCGCTGATAGCAGCAGGGTCTTTTGGACGTTCAATGTGAGCTTCACCCGTGTAAGAATATTCCTCTTCTTCACGCATTTCCTCACAGTAAGGGCAGTAAATATGGTGCATGTGTATGTCTCCTTAGTGTGGGTTTAGTGAGCAACGCCGGCAGCGCCGTGCTCGTCTATTAAGTGGCCAGTGCTGAAACGATCAATCGAGAAAGGTGCCGCTAGGGGATGAGCTTCATCGTGCGCCAAGGTGTGAGCAAATACATTGCCAGAACCAGGAGTCGCCTTAAAACCGCCCGTGCCCCAACCGCAGTTAAAGTACAAACCTTTAACGCTGGTTTTAGAGATGATAGGACACGCGTCTGGGCAGGTATCTACAATGCCACCCCATGCACGGTTCATACGTACACGGCTAAACATAGGGAACAACTCACAAATAGCCGACATGGTATGTTCTACCACGTTGAAACTACCGCGCTGGCCGTAACCGTTGTAAGAGTCTGCACCTGCGCCAATAACTAAGTCACCTTTGTCAGATTGGCTTACGTAAGCGTGAACGGCGTTAGACATAACAACAGTATCAATAATTGGCTTGATCGGTTCAGACACTAGCGCTTGTAGCGGACGAGATTCAATCGGTAAACGTAGACCCACCATAGCTGCCATCACGCCAGAGTTACCGGCGGTTACACAGGCCACTTTCTTAGCACCAATAAAGCCTTGGTTGGTTTTTACGCCCACAACCTCACCTTCTTCTGTAACAATGTCTAACACTTCACATTGTTGAATAAGGTCGACACCAAAGCTGTCAGCGCCACGGGCAAAGCCCCAAGCCACAGCGTCGTGACGAGCAACGCCGCCAGTAGCCTGCCAAGACGCACCCAATACGGGGTAACGAATATCTTGCGAGTCGTTAATAATAGGGACGATTTCTTTTACTTCGGCAGTATTCAATACCACCCCATCAATACCGTTCAAACGGTTGGCGTTTACACGGCGCTCAATGTCACGCATGTCTTGTAGGTTGTGGCCTAGGTTTAAAACACCACGCTGACTAAACATCACGTTGTAGTTTAAGTCTTGGCTCAAGTCTTTCCACAAGTCCAAAGAATGATCGTACAACTTAGAGGCTTCGTCCCACAGGTAGTTCGAACGCACAATGGTGGTGTTACGTGCGGTGTTACCACCACCTAGGTAGCCTTTTTCTAACACGGCAACGTTGGTAATGCCGTGCACTTTTGCCAAGTAGTAAGCCGTGGCTAAACCGTGGCCACCACCACCGACGATAATGACATCGTATTCTTTCTTGGGCTGTGGACTGCGCCATGCCGCCTGCCAGTTTTCGTGGTGGCTAAGGGAATGTTTAAAAAGGCTAAAGCCTGAGTATTTTTTCATCGGTCACTCGCTTGAGTTCACTGTCATACTCTGTATGGCAGCGTGAGTCTGATATTCGATGCAGTATTGTGCGTAATGCCAGCCCCCTGCTCTTATTCAATTGCGACCCAAACACAAGCATCTAGGTAAGGGCCAATCGAAATGACTTAGCGCCAGCCCCACGAGGCAAAAAATGCAGTACAATCACCCCATATTGATGCCCCCATTAGGTAATTAAAGCATGCAAGTTTTCGGCGTTGTCGGATGGAAAAATAACGGCAAAACCACCCTTGTGGAGCGGCTTATCAGCCAGCTCACACACATGGGTTATTCCGTGTCGTCTGTGAAACATGCGCACCACAAGGTGGACATCGATGAGCCGGGCCGAGACAGTTATCGCCACCGTGCAGCAGGCGCTAAACAAACACTGTTGGCCACAGACCAGCGTTGGGCATTAATGCATGAGTACCGCCAACAACACACCTCGTCGCTCGAACAACTGCTCAATGTATTTGAACCCTGCGACATCGTTATTGTAGAGGGCTACAAAGGCTCTGCTCACCCTAAGCTAGAAGTGGTTCGCAACCTCAATAAACGTGGATTTCTTGCCCATCAAATGCCCAACATAGTGGCCATCGCTACAGACAAAGACGCCTTAGACATCGACCTGCCACAGTTGGACATCAACAACATAGAACAAGTGGCCAATTTTGTACTGCAACACACTGGTTTGATCCCAGCTTCAACCACGACAGCCACCAACACCAACGATTGTTATAGCCCAAGCCAACAACTACTACCCGCTTCTACAGTGTGGCAACGTATGCAAGCGCAAGTAGAGTCTGCCATTGCCTCACAACAAACCCTGGCCAACCAATGGTTGCCGTTAAGCCAGTGTATGAACCGCCGTTTAGCCGCAGACCTCACCACACCTTATGACAGCCCACGTTTCGATAACGTCGCAGTAGACGGTTATGCCTTCAACTACGATCAGTTGAGCCAAACACAAGATTTTACCCTGCCCCTTATGGCAGCAGAAGCCAACGCCGGCGGCAGCGCCAAACTCACTTTGCAGGCGGGGCACTGCATTCGTGTGCTCACGGGCGCTCGTATGCCCGCAGGAACTAATACCGTGGTGATGCAAGAAGACGTTAACATTGCAAACAACTGCGTGAGTTTTCCAAAGGACTGCAAGGCCCATGGCAATTGGCGCCCTCAGGGTGAAGACGTACAGGCCGGTGAAGTTATTATTCATCAAGGCCAGCAAATCCGCCCCCAAGACATTGGTTTAGCCGCCGCTGCAGGCCATGCGCAATTGAACGTCTATGAAAAAGTAAAAGTGGCTCTATTTTCTACCGGCAACGAAGTCTACGAACTGGGCGAAGAACTGCCTGAAGATGGCATTTATGACGTTAATCGCCACCTACTTAAAGCCTTATTAACCAGTCTGCACTGCGACGTGACCGACTTAGGCATTTTGGCCGATGATTATGGGACC
The DNA here is from genome assembly GCA_965366045.1 of uncultured Oceanospirillaceae bacterium. Classification (GTDB taxonomy): domain Bacteria; phylum Pseudomonadota; class Gammaproteobacteria; order Pseudomonadales; family Balneatricaceae; genus Njordibacter. The sequence continues at coordinate 3,228 of CBDUDU010000064.1, read as the reverse complement.
GTGCGCACTGCCATAGATGCGGCAAATGCGAGCCACCAGCTCATTATTACCTCTGGCGGCGCTTCTACAGGCAGCCATGACCATGTAGCGGCGGTATTAAAAGATTTAGGTGAAGTACACGCATGGCGCTTGGCCATCAAACCGGGCCGGCCACTAGCCTTTGGCAAAGTGGGTAATGCCTTTTTCCTTGGCCTACCCGGCAACCCCGTAGCAGCCAATGTGTGCACGCTCATGTTTGGCCAGCCGTTAATTCGTGCCCTAAGTGGCGGTGGTTGGCAACGGCCTAAGTCTTACCCTCAAAAGCTAGGTTTTGCGGTGAAGAAAAAAGCCGGACGAAGGGAGTGGTTACGGGTATTTCAAGAGCGCCAAGACAATGGCGAAATTCTACTCAAACGCAGTGCATCACATGGTTCAGGCATTCTCACCTCTATGACCCGTGCTGATGGATTAGTGGAACTCGACGAAGCCACAAGTGATTTGTCCAACGGCAGTATTGTGAATTTTATTCCGTTTGCGAGTTTTGGTATGGGTGATGCTTAAGCATACCTATTATTGCCAGTTTAAGCCGGATAAAACTGTATCAGGGCCACTGCTGAGCAGCGTGTAGCACTCGTAGAATTTTAACCGACACACCGCTCTCTTGATACACAACAATAAAATTTTTCATAATGACGAATTCCCTTGTGCCCTCGACCAGCCCAGGTCTTCCCATTTTTGGAAATGTTTTTAGATGGCTAACATTTGTTTCAATTGCTTCTTTTATACGTATTGCTGCATCTACATTGTCGTCTGATATATAGTCAACAATGGATAACAAATCAGTACGGGCAATCGCCAACCACTGAATGCTACGCACGAGACTTGCTATCTATGAGCGCTTGTAAATCACTCATCACTTCTTCATGATGTATCGTTTCATAAGGTGCAGCAAGAGCTTCCTGAACTTTTTTTCGGAACCAAGCATCGTGAGCATCAACATCCATCGTCAAGCCGACAGGCAACTGACCTTCTTTAGATACACGCGTCAACAGCATACGCACTGCATCTGACACGGTTAACCCAAAATCAGCAAGCGTTGCTGCTGCCTCTGCCTTCAATTTGTCGTCAACACGGACGTGTAACATCGATGTATTTGCCATAGTGCATTCCCCGTTTCAGTAAGTTAGCGGCCTTGTATCTCATTTGAGATACGTGGAAGCTTACCATAACGCACCCAGACGAGAAACCGCTGGAGGTTCAAAACAAAGATCCTCATTGGGTGTAATCGGCTCCAATACTTCAAGCGACATTGTTAGACCTTTGCAGCTTCAATATAAATGGCATCCATTGGCATCTCATCCACGGCTTCCACATCACATTGGGTGACAACAAAACCGCTTTCTACGGCCCATTGTGTTAGCTCTTCGGCGGTATAGCGCAAAGCGACGATACTAGCCGCATCACCATAATCGATGGCACCCACACCTTCCCAAGCAGCAATAACCAACTGGCCACCAGAGGCCAAAACCCGGTGCCATTCTGCAAATGCCTTCTGAATGCCCACAGAATCTAAATGGTGTAGCGCGAAAAAACTAATCACTGCCGCTGCGGAACTGTGTTCCAATATGTGTAATTCACGCATATCAGAAACAACCACCTTGGCATAACCGCCAATGCGTTGAGCGGCAATAGCAACCATCTCAGGTGATAAATCAGCGCCGATAAGAGGACGGTCTTGATCAAATTGCTCATGGTACATGGCCAACATATGACCACTGCCACAAGACGTATCCACAACCGAGCCTGGCAAACCCGTAATAGCATCATACAATCGAGTCATGACCTTAGTATAAATAGGCAGCTTAATTTCCGTTACCATCATGGCGTTATAGCTAGACGAAACCTCGTCATACATTTTACTAACCTGCTCGTTAGATGATGTTTGCATGCCTTCTATCTCTTTATAAATTTGATTTACTGCACTATCCTGACACCTCATCGTCATCCTGACGAAGGTCAGGATCTCTAGATTCCGGCCTGCGCCGGAATGACGTAATGCTGCGCCAGCCTAACGGACCAACCTGATTAGTCGTCCATCAATCACCGCCAAGCCCATTGCTATAAGCCCCATGCCTACAAAATGAACCCACTCTAGGGCTTCATGCAGAAAAAACGACCCCAACAATATCGCCGACACTGGCACCAACAATGTCACCAGCATAATGTTAGTGGCACCAGCTGACGCCAGTATTTTAAAATACAGTACATAGGCTAGGGCTGTAGAAAAAACGGCTAAGGTGAGTATGGCTACCCAAGTTCCAAGGCTAGGCGCGTCGGTGCCCAATAACGTAGGCAGTCCATCGATATATAAAGCGACGGGCGCCAACACCAAACTCGAACCCGTGACCTGGCCTGCTGCAATAACCACCGGACTTAAACCCATGCCCTTAAAACGTCGACCAAACACGCCGGCAAATGCATAGGACAATGCAGCAACCAAGATGGCGATCTGAGCAAGAGTAGCGCCATGCCCGACCATGTCTAAGGTCGGCACGCCAATCATCATCACTACACCTAAAAAGCCAACCACCACGCCCACCAATTTCAAAGGTGTGGCACGCTCATCGGCTAACAACAACCCAGCCACCACAACCCCAAACAGCGGTGTGGTGGCGTTAAGTACAGACGCTAACCCAGACGCTATATGGGTCTGGCCCCAAACAATAAGGCTAAAAGGGATGACGTTATTTAACAAACCCATACCGATAAACGCCAGCCATATCTTTATACTTTTTGGGGGCCTTAAACCCATGATCAACACGATCACCCAAAGGGTAATAGCTGCTAACCCAACGCGGAGGGTGACTATAGTCAAAGGCGGTAGCTCAGCAACGGCAACCCCCACAAAAAAGAACGACCCACCCCATAATACCGACAAGGTAATTAACATAAGCCACTCTCGTGAGCCCATGGAGGTGTTTATCGATGATGTCATTATGGCAACCAATCAGTTATCTACTAAATTATCCAAATATTACATGGGTACGGATAGCCGACCATGCTCCTCTTGAGTGTTTACCCGTTACGCCAGCCCACTACTATAATGGCCACACCCAATAGCACCACACCTACGCCCAGCCAGTCCCATGCAGTTGGCTTTATGTCATCAACCACTCTCAGCCAAACCAGTGCCGTTGCCACATAAACTCCACCATAGGCGGCATACACTCGGCCACTTGCAGCCGGGTG
>CBDUDU010000063.1:0-12837 GCA_965366045.1 uncultured Oceanospirillaceae bacterium | reverse complement strand
TGTTCTCTCCACCAGCAGCTGAGCTTGCTCGTGCTAAAGGCATTTTGGCGGCATTGGAAGAAGCCCATGCTAAAGGTCTTGGTGCTGCGCAACTAGACGGCAAGATGATTGATGCCGCTTCTGCTCGAATGGCTGAGAACGTGGTAAACGTGGCTAATATTATTGCAGCTAAGGGCTAAGTCTGTAACGATTATTTGGCACTCAAGCGCCCATGTTCTGCATCGGCGCTATTTTGTTTTTAACGCCTGGTCTATCTCCCTAATTGTAAGCTAAGCTTGCACAATGTCATTGGGTTTGTGTAGGGCGAGGACGTGATTTCCATTTTCCGGTCGATTTTTTCTTTATTGTTAAGTTATGGTTTTTTATTATTGGCTAATGGCTTATTCAATTCCCTTTTAGGCCTGCGGGCCAAACTTGAAGGCGTCTCTACCAGCTGGCTTGGTTTTATCATGGCGAGCTACTTTGTGGGTTTGCTGTTGGGTGGTTTGTTTGCTGGCCGAGTTGTGGCTCGCGTTGGCCATATCAGGGCCTTTGCAGTGTTTGCCTCAATCATGTCGGCAACGGCACTGTTGCATCCCATGTTTTTAGAGGTGAGCCACTGGATGTTCTTGCGGCTTATTTCTGGCTTTTGTATGGCTGGTTTAATTATAGTCACTGAAAGCTGGCTCAATGAAGCGACTCCCAGTCATCAGCGCGGTGCCGTGCTTTCCAGCTATATGATGGTCAATTATATGGCCGCTGGTTGTGGCCAGTTTTTGCTTAATTTAGGCGATATTGGCCAGTTTCAACTGTTTAGTCTGGCCTCTATTATTTTTTCTTTAGCGCTCATTCCAGTATTGTTAACGCGTCATGCGGCCCCCAAAATTGATACCCACAGTAAATTGTCGCTGTCGCTACTACGGCAGGTTGGACCACTGGCGATATTGGGTGTTTTTATAGCCGGTGCCAGTAACGCCAGTGTGCACGCCTTTGCTCCCGTTTATGCTCTCGAGGTGCTAGGTGATGCTAGCTTGATCCCAAGGTTTACTGCTACTTTGTTGGTGAGTGGCCTGTTGTTGCAATGGCCCCTAGGTCGACTATCGGACCGTGTGGGACGAGGTTGGTTAATGATTTCTGTACCCTTCTGTATTGCTTTGTCGGCCCTTGGGGTCACCGCAAGCGCCACCTTTGCACCCCACTTAATCTGGTTTGCCATTGGTTGTTATGGTGCATTTTTATTCACCTTATACTCCCTCGCAGTGGCTTTGATCAATGATATTGTAGGTCCAGAGTTGCGGGTTAAAATTGCGGGTGCAATCCTTATTGTATACGGCTCTGGGGCGATTAGTGGCCCGATTATTGTAGGCCCGCTGATTGACTTGATGGGTGTTCAAGCCCTCTTTATCGTCAGTATGATTACCAGTAGTTGTTTGGCCTTGTTGGCGACCTACAGGCGTATGTATCAAGCGATCTTTATCAAACCTAAACAGTCGTTTGTGGCGGTGCCTTCTACCCAATACAGTTCTAAAGAACTCTACCTTGCGGCTCAGGAAAGCCTTGACGGTGAATTAAAGGACCGTTGATCGACTAATATTTCACAAAAACTGGTCGATAAGTTGTAGCAAGAGAGTTGTTACTTAGGCCAGCTTATGTCAATTGAAGAACTTGATGCATTACTGCCCTTGCCTTACTCGGTGGGATTGGTGACGAGTGGTTATCGACCCATACTTGGTTGAGTTACCACGGTAGTATTCAGGCGGCTAAAATTTTGCCCCAAAGTACGGTAAGCCCTGCGCCTAGAGTTAACGACCACGCCCATCAGGACTATCAAGTGTTACAAGGCTAGGCTGTTAGGTGATGCAGTAGTGAAAGCCATTAAGTGACTATACCGGTCGCTTCAGGTAGAGTGGGCGACTTTTGAGCGCTACCATGCCCGTTTCCTTCGCTATGTACAATCAAGCCGCGCTATTGCCGCTCTGGCAGGCATGGTGGCAGGCTGTGACGCCGTACATAAGCGCTGCTGGAGTGACTAACTTACCCCAACAACTAAGCTGGCCAGAAGACTACATGGCCCATTGGCGCCAACCTGAGCTGTTATTGAGCCAGATCTGTGCCTTGCCGCTAGTGGACCAACTTAAAGGGCAAGTTCAATATGTGGCTAGCCCGGTGTTTTCGACGACCATGCAGCAGGGCAGTGACTATTGCAGCCTATTATTGGTGGCAGCAGAGTCTGCGGTTGCACAACTTGGCGATTTGCGCCATGCCAGAGTGGCGATCAACGACACCAACTCGCAATCAGGTTATGGCATTCTAAACTACAGCCTAATGCAATCTGGCGTTGAAATGGATGAACTCGTTGCCGGGTGGGCGCTTTCAGGTTCACATTTACAAAGCCTGCGCTGGTTGCAACAAGGTAAGGTTGATTTGGCTGCGATTGACTGTATTACCTATCATTTTGTATGTCAGCACCAACCTCAGTTGGTGGCTGGATTGCGCAGTATTGGTACCACACAATCCACCCTTGGCCATGCATGGGTTACGGGCATGCAAACGGCTCCTGCCACTATTGCCCAGTTACGTACTGGCCTTGCCAGGGCGATGCAGGCGCCAGAACTTGTGGGCTTGCAATCGGAACTGGGCTTAACGGGCGTGCAAGTGTTACCAGAATCGGCACTGGAGGCCACGGCCTTGATGCAGAAGCAGACCCTTGCTGCGGGTTATGACATTAGCCAACGCCCGCGACTGCACATTACTCCTTAGGAGGCGCTTCGCCACCGTACACCAGCCACTGGTGGGATAACCAATAGTAATTTTTTTGACCCCAAATAGGCGCGGTGCAATTGTAACGATTGCGGCCTTTGCCCATGGGACTGTCGGCTGCGATACTAAAGTTGAGTTTGTCTGACCATATTGGTTTTTTGACACTGCCAGCAATGAAGCAGGATAGCTGTTGGCGTACTCCCAGTCGTTGTGCCTGTGTCAATTTGACGGTGAGTAATGGTTGTTGGTTTTCGCCGTGATCGGTACGTATTGCCGGTTCTGAAAAGGCTGCATAATCGGCCGGAAATGGCTGTGAAGCGAGTTTGGTTTTAAGGGTCTTTAAGTTGCTATAACGGCCAGCGGCCGGGAATCGCGGTAGGGCTTGCCAATCGGAAAAGGCGGCCACGCCACCGGACTGTTGTCCGAAGGCGGTATAACCACGCTCTTTAAGGGCCAGTTTAAGGACATTGTTGTATTCACCAAATGGGTAGGCCAGCCACTTGGGTGTGGGGCCCAGCTCTTCTACCAAACGCTGTTGCGCATGGTCAATGTTAGCTAAAGTCGCACTGAGCCAAGCATCATCATACTCTGGTTTGCGCACTAGGTAGGCGTGGTCGCGGGTGTGGTTAGCGAGGCTGCCTTTATGGTGCTGTAAATCCCGCAGCATGTCCCATGTCATTGCGTGGCGGTTATGTTGGTCTACAGGATCCGTATTTACGAACACGGTAAAGGGATAATCGTATTTTTTGAGTAACGGTAAACCCTGCTCATAGATATCTCGCCAGGCGTCATCAAAGGTAATAACCACAGACTTACTGGGCAAGGGTTGGGCCGTTTGCACAGCTTTCAGCGCGTCGCCCAAGGCGACAACATGATAATCCTTGTCTTTAAGGTACTGCAAATGTTCCTCAAATTCTTCTGCCGACAATGACGTGGAGCGCGGCGCTGTGCTGCTAATGTGATGATACAGCAGAATGTTAAAGCTATCAGCGCTATGGCTTACCGCGCTCAACCCCAAGCTGGTTACCAATGTGGTGGCTAATAATAGGCGTAATAAAGTCATTAGATTCCTTTGCTTGGGCAAGCATTAGATTGAAGAAATGCCAGCAAAGGCGTTGCGACACGCTCTGGGGCTTCTAACAAGATGGCGTGTTTTAAATGTTCCAGTATAACCAGTTGACTGTGGGGCAACTGTTGGTCGATAAAACGATTGAGACGCGGGTTACAGCCGCCATCCTCGGCACCGGTAAGGACTATGCATGGGGCCCGAACTTGGTTTAACCAAGGTGCCATTTCGGTTTCTGCATAGATTTTAAATACGGTGGCGAATACGGCGGCTGGGGTGGCTAATACTTGTTGTTTTCGACGCTCAATGACGTCGGCGTTGGCGGCCGCGAAACTTGTGGTAAACCAGCGCCCAACCAAAGCATCAAGTAAGGGTTCGGCGCCTTGTAGAGCCACTTGCCGGGCCAGGTGCTTTGCCTTTGCACTGTCCTCCTCGGTGCGTCCTGCTGCGGTACTGAGTAAACCTACTGACAAACAATGTTCAGGGTGGGCTAAGGCGAAGGCAGGACCAATCATACCGCCCAATGAATGACCAATAATGTGTATTTGAGTGACTTGCAGGTGTTGCCGTAATGCCTCCATATCATCGACCAAATCCTCTAAGCCAAAGTCTGTATCGGGTAACCATGATTTGCCGTGCCCACGCAGGTCATAACTAACGCAGGTAAAGTGCGGTTCTAAAAAAGGCAGTAGCCCGTCCCAAGTGTGTTTAGACGCTCCAATACCATGCACACACATCACCACTTCGGCACTGTGTAATGCTAAGCCACTAATTCGGTAATCACATAAGACTGGCATTTATTTGGTGCCATTGGAATTAGGTTTATCGGGGAATTTGTCGCTGCATAATTCACCACCAGAACCCCAGTTTGATTTGGCGACGTCTCGAATCATGATTTGCACAGCCGTTGGGCTGCCACCGGCCACCTCGCAGAAGGTGTCAGTTAGGGCACGTACCAACTCTCGTTTTTGGTCGACCGTGCGGCCTTCAAACATTTCTACAGTAATTAGGGGCATAAAATTTCCTTAAGCTATATTAATTTGTGAAAAATTGGGTATGACCTGTTCTGCCATGCGTTCCATGGCAGCTAGGGCATCACTTTGGCTGCGGCCTACGTTAAGGTTACAAATGACCTCATCGATACCAAGGTCGGCGTACACTGCTAGTTTTTCGTTGACTTCATCAGCACTCCCAATGAGCACGTTTTGTTCCAGTTCTTCTATCGTTTGTGGCCTAGGCAAGGCTTCAATGCAGCCATTATTAACAATACCTGGGCCAGCATAAACATTATCAAAACGTTTAAAGTATTCATAGGCCAAAGCTAAAGTTTGACGTGTATCTTGCTTATCTTTAGCCACATAACACAGACGTAACAAGGACAAGTTTTGTGTTTGTATGGCACTTTCGGCTTTGCCGCGTTGAAACGCCTGAGTTTGATCTACCATCATTTGGTGGTTGCCAGCTAGGGCGGTGGTTTGCACGTTAAGCCCTTCTTTAGCGGCTTGGTAGATACGATCTGGGGCCATGGCCGCAATCATCATCGGTGGCATTGGCTGGGTGAGGGGCCGTGGCATAATCGTTAAGTCTTCAAATTGGTAATGCTGCCCGTGCCAAGTCACGTTGTGTTGGCTTAATAGTTTACGCAATACCGCTAAAGATTCGACGAATATGGCTTGTGTGTCATCCATCGAGACACCTAAACGTTCGATCTCGTAGGCAAACGCACCACGGCCCACACCCAGGATAAGCCGCCCATCGGTCAATATATCTGCCATCGACACTTCGCCCGCATAGGTACGCATATCATGTAACGGTAACACGGCTATTGAGGTGACTATTTTTACTCGACTGGTGTGGGCGGCCACCTTCACGGCGAAGGTCAGTGGCGCTGGGTTTAACAAAATATTGATTAAATGATGTTCTGGAATAGACACCGACTGATAACCGAGTTGATCAGCTAAGCAGGCTTGTTCGAGCATGTCTTTAAATAGTTGCTGGCCCCCAATACTGGGGTCTGGCAAATAACTGGATAAAAAGTGGTTGAATTCCATGACCGGTGTCGTTAAAGATTTTGGTGGCCTATTTTAGTGCTAGGCTAAAGTACTAGGCAAGCAGTTTTAGTTGGGCTAAAGTGGTGCCCCTTTTATGGCAGTTTAAATATGGATCTTTCACCATGCCATCGACCTCTAACCGCCCTCTAGTGGGCATTCTGCTAATGCTTACCGCCATGTTGATGGTGCCGGTGCTGGACTTGTTTGCCAAGTTATTGTCAACCGATTATCCGGTCTTGCAAGTCACCTGGGCGAGGTTTGTTTTTCATGGCTTGTGGTTATTGCCTATACTGATGTGGAAAGGCACTGTGTGGTGGCGTATGCCGATGCAACCGGGGTATCAGTTTTTACGTAGTTTAATGCTGACCGTCACCACCTTGGCGTTTTTTTTGGCGATTAGAGACAACCCCATTCCAACCGCATTAACCCTATTGTTTGTGTCGCCTCTGATAGTGGCTGTGATTGCACCTTTTTGGTTAGGTGAATCATTTGACTGGCCTAGAGGTGTAGCCGTGGTGTGTGGGTTTATAGGCGTTATGGTAGTGCTTAGGCCTAGTTCAGACGCCTTTAACCCCAGTGTGTTGTGGGCCCTAGTGGCGGGTGTGGGCTACGCCTTTTACATTATGTTCACGCGTCGATTGCGAGCCTCGGGCGAACCCCTGTTAACGTTGTTCTATACTGCCGTAGGCGGCATACTGGTACTGACACCCTTAGTAGCGAGTGTATGGCAAACCCCCGATTTAAAGGCCTTGGCCATGATGGCAAGTATGGGGTTATTTGCCGCCATAGGACACTACTTGATTATAATGGCCTGTGAGTATGCCACGGCGTCTCAATTGAGCCCCTTTAACTATTTTGAAATTGTTGCTGCCACCGGCATTAGTTATCTGGTATTTGGTTTTTTCCCAGATGCGTACGTGTGGTTAGGTATTGCTATTATTTGTTTAAGTGGCGCGTATGTTTCTTGGCGCGAACTTAAACTGAGCCGTAAAGCCCGAGCCGCCCATGATGGCCGCATTGACGTTATTTAATACGATTTAGTGGAGTACCCGTGAGATTGTGGACCACCCAGGCTATTGCTGCCATTAACGCCGATTATCAGCGCTCGGCCGATACTCATTTGATTAAGTTAGACTTGCCCAAATTTGATCAAATCGACCTGTATTTAAAGGACGAAAGTACACACCCAACGGGTAGTCTAAAACATAGATTAGCGCGCTCACTGTTTTTGTACGCCTTATGTAATGGCAAAATAACCTCAACCACCACGGTAGTAGAAGCCTCTTCGGGCAGTACCGCTGTCTCTGAGGCTTATTTTGCGCGCTTAGTGGGGGTGCCTTTTGTGGCGGTCATGCCGCGTTCTACGTCAGCGCAAAAAATCGCTCAAATCGAACGTTTTGGTGGCCGTTGTCACTATGTAGATAGTGCCACTCAAATGCATGATGCAGCGGTGGCTCTGGCGGCCGAGCATAACGGCTATTTTATGGATCAGTTTATGTACGCCGAACGTGCGACGGACTGGCGGGGCAATAACAATATTGCAGAAAGTATTTTTAATCAAATGGCCAGTGAACCCCACCCTGTTCCTTATGCCCTGGTAATGAGTGCAGGTACCGGTGGTACCTCGGCCACCTTGGGTCGATATGTACGTTATATGGGTTACGACACTAAATTGGTGGTGGTTGATCCGGAAAATTCGGCCTTCTATCCCAGTTATATGGCGCAAGACCCTACCTTGGTGACGGGTATTAGCAGCCGTATAGAGGGTATAGGTCGGCCGCAAGTTGAGGCATCGTTTATGCCGGATGTGATTGACGAAATGATGCAGGTGCCAGATTTGGCTAGTGTTGCCGCTATGGGTTGGCTGGCACAAGCCACGGGCCGTAAGGCCGGGCCTTCTACCGGAACTAACCTTTGGGGTGCCTTACAAGTTGCCCAGCAAATGCGCGAGCAAGGCTTGACGGGTTCTATTGTGACTTTGTTGTGTGATGGGGGTGATCGTTATTTGCAGACTTATCATGACTCGCAGTGGGTGGCCGAAAATTTGGGCGATTCGGTCATTTATCAGCGAGAAATAGACGCGTTGATGAGGTCCTGAGCTGACACTATATCGTCATACCGGCGAAGGCCGGTATCTCAGGGCGTGCCGATTCAATCCAGCGTGGGTCGCATGTCTTTTAAATCAAACGGCGTGGCTTGATAAACACAGTAATTAAGCCAATTACAAAAGAATAAGTGCCCATGGCTGCGCCAAGTGGCTCTCGGCGTAGCTGTGACGTCATCATTGGGAAAATAGTTAATCGGTAACATGGGGTTCAAGCCTGCGGCTTGGTCTCGATGATACTCGTCGGCCAAGGTGTGGGCGCCGTATTCTGGGTGACCGGTAATATACACCTGGCGGCGGTCTTCACTGGTCATCAAGTAAGCGCCGGAGGCGTCGGATTGGGCTAATACGATAAGGTCTGTATTAGCTTGGATGTAGTCTACTGGGAAATCTGCCGTACGTGATTGTGGCGCCAAAAAATGATCGTCAAATCCACGGGTGAGGGCGTCATGCCCCGGGTTAACGTTTTGGCGATAGATGCCCGAAAGTTTTTGTGAGCGGGTTTGTTTAGGTAAGCCATATAAAGACTTGAGCCCAGCTTGTGCGGCCCAGCATAAAAATAAGGTTGAGGTCACGTGGGTGCGCGACCATTGAATGATTTCATCCACTTGGGGCCAATAAACAACATCTTCAAAGGCCACTAAACCTAAGGGTGCACCGGTAATAATTAGGCCGTCGTAATTGTGCTGTTTGATCTGCTCAAAATTACGGTAGAAACTATTCAAGTGTTTAGACGGGGTATTCTTGCTGGTACGGTTGTCGATACGCAACAGTTCAATGTCTACTTGCAGCGGCGAGTTAGACAATAAGCGCATAATCTGATTTTCGGTTTCGATCTTTTTGGGCATCAGGTTGAGGATAATTACCTTGAGCGGGCGAATATCTTGCTTTAACGCCTGTGTTTCCGTCATTACAAACACGTTTTCCTGTTGCAATACACTAGTGGCAGGCAGGGCGTCTGGAATACGGATTGGCATGGGAGTCTCTACGTTAAAATAAGGCGATGGTATGAAGTCTACCAGAATATCTGGGAGCGGGCGGTGTGTCTAGAAAAAACGCTTGGGATTATCCCAAATACGACTAATTTGCGTAAAAGTCAGTGTTTTGTATTCTAACGTCATATTAAAGTTTGATATCGGGCATTAGTAACGGATATACTCGGCTCTTCGCTGCGGCACATAGGCCGTACGACGACCGGCAGTAGTTTCGTTCTACCAACTTAGCTTACGACTACACTGGCTCACTTCAATCTTTGTTGAACGTGAATCTTGCCATAATATAAATATAAATTCCTAGAGGAATACGTTAATGCAAAACACATTTAAAAAGACACTTCTTGCAGCTGCAGCTGCATCTTTAATCGCCGGTACCGCTCAGGCAGACATTAAAGTTGGTGTTATCCTAGGCTTTACTGGTCCAATCGAATCTTTGACTCCAGCAATGGCAGACAGCGCTGAGTTGGCTTTCAACGAAGCGTCTAACTCTGGCTTGCTACTTGGTGGCGAAAGCATTACTTCTGTACGTGGTGACTCTACTTGTGTAGACGCTGCTGCTGCTACCGCTGCTGCAGAACGTTTGGTTAACTCCGACAACGTTGTAGCCATCATGGGTGCTGACTGTTCTGGTGTTACTGGCGCCATTGCTAAGAACGTAGGCGCGCCAAACGGTGTTGCTATGATCTCTCCATCTGCAACTTCTCCTGGCCTTTCTAGCATCGACGACAACGGCGTATTCTTCCGTACTGCTCCTTCTGACGCACGTCAGGGTGTTGTATTGGCAGACATCGTTTTGGGTCGTGGTATTGACACTGTAGCGCTCACTTATGAAAATGGTGACTATGGTAAAGGCTTAGCAGACGCATTTGCTACTGCATACCGTGCCGCTGGTGGTACCATCACTATGGAAGCTGCACACGAAAATGGCAAAGCAGACTACTCTGCTGAAGTTGGCGCTTTGTCTGCTTCTGGCGCATCTGAGTTAGTGGTTCTTGGTTATATTGACCAAGGCGGCCGTGGCATCATTCAAGCCTCTTTGGATTCTGGCGCATTTGATCGATTTATTCTTGGAGACGGCATGATCGGCGATTCTCTGCTAGACGTAGACGGCGGCATTGAAGGTACCTTTGGTACACTGCCTGGTTCTGAGTCTGAAGGCGCTGCAATGTTTAACGACGTAGCTGCTGCTGCTGGGTTTGACGGATCTCTTCCATACGCTGCACAATCCTATGACGCTGGCGCATTGTTAGCTCTTGCTATGCAAGCTGCTGGTTCTGCTGACCGTGCGGGCATTGTTGCTAACATCAGCAACGTGGCTAACGCTCCTGGCGTAATCATCCTTCCTGGCGAATTGGCTAAAGGTCTACAGATCTTGGCAGACGGCGGGCAGGTTAACTACGAAGGTGCTACTAACGTAGAATTTGATGAGAACGGTGACCCTGCTGGATCTTATAAAGAGCAAGAAGTATCTGGTGGTGCACTCACTACTGTTAAGGTTCACTAAGCACTAGCTTAAAGCCTTAAAAAAGCCCGCCTTAGATTACTCTAAGGCGGGCTTTTTGGTTTTAAATAGGGTCAATTATTATGTGTGACAATCTGCAGCCTATGCTGTCGATCATTTATCAAGATTCGGAGTTAGTGGCTATAAATAAACCCAGCGGTTTATTGGTGCACCGCAGTCCCATAGACAAGCGTGAAACCAGGTTTGCAGTCCAAGAATTGCGCAATCAACTTGGGCAGCACGTGTACCCTCTTCATCGGTTAGATAAACCGACTTCTGGAGTTTTGCTATTTGCGCTATCTAGAGAAGCCGCAAGTTTTTATGGCCAGCAGTTTCAACAGCATCGGATTCAAAAAACCTACTTAGCCTTAGTGCGGGGTTACGGGCCTAAGCACATGTCTATTGATCATGCGTTAAAAGATGAGGCCGATGATTATGCAGGGGTTAAAGGTGATGGCGAAGCTAAAGCCGCCTTGACCCATGTGGAGTGTATGCAGGAGTTTGAAATCCCTTTGACTGTGGACCGCTATGAGACCACGCGTTTATCGTTAATGCAGTGTCAGCCTGTAAGCGGGCGCAAGCATCAACTCAGGCGCCATTTAAAGCATATAGGCCACCCGATCGTGGGTGATTCGCGTCATGGCAAGGGTTTGTTGAATCGTGCTTGTGAGGGTTATTTTGGCGTGGGACGTTTGTGGTTGGCGTGTACACAAATGATCCTGACACAAAAGGATGGCAGCTTATTGGTGATTGATGCGCCGTTAGCCGAAGACTTTACTGGGGTGTTGGGGCAGTTAGACCCTGAATTAAGTTCAGGGTGACATTGTTCGAAAAGAAGGGTTTTGACCTAGTCGTGCTAGGTTCGTAAAAATATAGCTAAGTCATACCGGCGAATGCCGGTCTCTGTCTAAGGCCCTGACTTTCGTCAGGGCGACGGTAACCTACGGTGGTGACTGGCGCTTACACAGAGTGTAAGCGGGTTTCTTCTGGAATAATGCCTTTAGGCATAAAGCGCATGGTGAGTAGCAAGGTGAGACCCATAATGAACAAGCGTAAGTGGGGCGCACTCTTAAGGAGATGGTTACGCAAGTCGCTGGCTTGATCCATGCCCATGGTCACTAAATCCATAAAGGCCATGGACAAAGGTTCGGCTTCTATCCACATAAACCAGATAAAGAAGCCGCCGAATACCGCACCTAGGTTATTACCACTGCCACCGATAACGACCATTAGCCAGATCAAGAAAGTAAAGCGTAATGGTTGGTATGCGGTAGGAATAAACATGCCATCTATGGTTACCAACATGGCACCAGCGATACCAACTACCGCACTGCCCAATACGAACACTTGAAGGTGTTGGCGTACAACGTTTTTACCCATGGCGTTTGCAGCTTCTTCGTTGTCACGAATAGCACGCATCATTCGGCCCCAAGGTGAATTAAGGGCTTTAATGCTGAGCATTAAAATGGCGATCAATACCACCGTGAATAGGCCTGTGTAACACAACTTCACAAATACACTGGAACCTTGGATAATCAGTTGCTTCAGGGCAGTCACCCGTTCTACGTCACTTAACAGAGCTAACCGTCCGCTAAACATGGATTCGATCATGTCCATAAACCAAGGGCTGGTTTGAAGGTCTAGTTCGTAGGGCACCGGACGTCGGTCTAGTCCCGATACGTTCTTCACGCCACGTGCGATCCAATCTTCGTTTTTAAGCACTGCAATGATGATTTCGGAAATACCCAAGGTAGCGATGGCCAAATAGTCAGACCGTAAACCTAAAGTAATTTTACCAATCACCCAAGCCACGCCTGCTGCCATTATTCCACCTACAACCCAAGAGAAGATGATGGGTAAACCTAAACCGCCTAAAAAGCCCATGGTGGCTGGGTTAACGTTTTCAATGGCCAGTACTGAAGGCTCGTAAAAATGGTTGATGGTAAAATAAGCGCCTATAAATAAAACCGACAGGGCAGCTTTTCGTGGCCAGCCACTGGTCATGTTGCGGTGTACTAATATCGCCAGCACGATGGTGATGACTACTAGAATGAAGCTGACCACCATGCCTTGGCCACCTACCGACCAAGCTTCAAGTACAGGTGCTTCGGAGATAAGTACCGCGGCCACGCCTCCTAGAGCAGTAAAACCCATAACGCCTAAGTTAAGCAGCCCAGCATAACCCCACTGAATGTTAACACCTAAAGACATAATGGCAGAAATAAGGCATAGGTTAATAATGGCCAGAGCAAACGGCCAAGACTGGCCCATACCCACGGCAATGAGAAGTAACGCCATCAAAGAAAAAGCTAAGGGCGCGCGATTTTGTTGACTCAATAGTGCATTCATTAGATCGATTGCCCCTTAAAGATACCTGTTGG
>CBDUDU010000062.1:0-13126 GCA_965366045.1 uncultured Oceanospirillaceae bacterium | reverse complement strand
TCGCCTTGTCCACCACCACGCACCTGCGTCACACCCTTGCCGCGCAAACGAAACATTTTGCCGCTCTGAGCACCTTCAGGGATTTTTAGCTTAACACGGCCATCTAAGGTCGGTACTTCTATTTCTCCACCTAGCGCTGCATCGGTAAAGCTAATAGGCACTTCGCAATAGAGGTTTTTACCATCGCGGGTAAAGATTTTATGCTCGCGCACCGACACTTGTACATAAAGGTCACCACTTGGCCCACCGTTAACACCGGCTTCACCTTCACCAGTTAAACGTATACGGTCGCCGGTATCGACACCCGCCGGAATCTTAACCGATAGGGTTTTGTATTCTTGAACACGGCCTTCCCCGTGACATGAACCACAAGGGTCGCTAATGACTTTGCCGTTACCGTGACAGGTAGGGCAGGTTTGCTGCACCGAGAAAAAGCCTTGCTGCATGCGTACTTGGCCTTGACCATGACAAGTGCCACAACTCTTGCTGCTGGTACCAGGCTTAGCGCCCGAACCATCACAAGGGCCACACTCTACTTGAGTTGGAATGCGAATTTCTTTGGTGGTACCACGTACGGCCCGCTCTAAATCTAAGTCCATGGTGTAACGTAAGTCAGAACCACGCTGCACACTAGAACGCCCGCCAGCGCCACCTGCGCCACCAAAAATGTCGCCAAACATGTCGCCAAACACGTCGCCAAAACCAGCACCCCCACCACGGGCATTAGGATCAACGCCCGCATGGCCATATTGGTCGTAAGCCGCTTTCTTTTGCTCGTCGACCAAAATTTCGTAAGCTTCGTTAACTTCTTTAAAGCTCTCTTCTGCCGCTTTATCGTCGGGGTTACGGTCGGGATGGTACTTCATCGCCATACGGCGAAAAGCCTTTTTAATTTCCTTCTTGTCCGACCCTTTGGCCACACCAAGAACTTCGTAAAAATCACGTTTAGACATAATTATTCCACTGTGCTTCTTCTTGTGAGAAGCAGATACAAGAACGCAGGGCCAAGCCCCGCGTTGTAATTTCGCGCCCTATTAAGGGGCGCTAACAGGCGTATAGGGCTTACTTTTTGTCGTCGTCTTTTACTTCTTCAAACTCTGCATCAACTGCATCGTCCGCGCCCGCATCACCTTGTGCTTCTTCGCCACCTTGGGCAGCAGCATCTTCAGCGTACATCTTCTGAGCAATGGCACCTGAAGCTTCAGTCAAAGCAGCTGTAGCGGCTTCGATGGCTTCTTTGTCGTCGCCCTTTAGCGCTTCCTCAACGGCTTCGATAGCAGTAGTTACGGCAGCTTTCTCTTCGTCTGTCGCTTTCTCGCCAGCTTCTTCAATCATCTTCTTAGTTGAGTGAACCATGCCGTCGGCCGTGTTTCGAGCCTGTACCATTTCTTCAAACTTCTGGTCTTCCGCTGCGTTAGCTTCTGCATCTTGTACCATTTGTTCAATTTCTTCATCGCTCAAGCCAGAAGAGGCCTTGATAATGATGGACTGCTCTTTGCCAGTACCTTTGTCTTTAGCAGACACGTTTAAGATACCGTTAGCATCAATGTCGAAGCTCACTTCGATTTGTGGCATGCCACGTGGCGCTGGTGGAATGTCGCTAAGATCAAAACGGCCCAATGACTTGTTTTGTGTGGCTTGCTTACGCTCACCTTGGCATACGTGAATAGTCACGGCAGCTTGGTTGTCATCTGCAGTAGAGAAGACTTGCGACTTCTTAGTTGGGATCGTGGTGTTTTTGTCGATCACCGAAGTCATCACGCCGCCCATGGTCTCAATACCAAGGGTCAACGGTGTTACGTCTAACAATAGTACGTCTGTTACGTCGCCAGCCAATACGCCGCCCTGAATGGCTGCGCCCATGGCTACAGCTTCGTCTGGGTTTACGTCTTTACGTGGCTCTTTACCAAAGAACTTAGTTACTTCGGCTTGCACTAAAGGCATACGGCTCTGACCGCCTACTAAAATCACTTCGTCGATTTCGCTAGCGTCTAGGTCTGCATCCTTAAGGGCTTGAGCACATGGCTTCAAAGTACTAGAAACCAAATCTTCAACCAATGACTCCAACTTAGCACGGGAAATCTTAACGTTTAAGTGCTTAGGACCTGTTGCGTCTGCAGTAATGTACGGTAAGTTAACGTCGGTTTGGTTAGATGTAGACAATTCAACTTTCGCTTTCTCGCCCGCTTCTTTCAAACGCTGAAGTGCAATAGGATCGTTATGTAGATCAATACCACTTTCTTTCTTAAATTCGCCTGCCAAAAACTCGATCAAACGCAAGTCAAAGTCTTCGCCGCCTAGGAAGGTATCGCCGTTGGTGGCCAATACTTCAAACTGAGTTTCGCCATCTACGTCGGCAATTTCGATGATAGAGATATCAAAAGTACCACCACCAAGGTCATATACAGCAATGGTAGAATCGCCACGGGCTTTATCAAGGCCGTAGGCCAAAGCAGCTGCGGTAGGCTCGTTAATAATACGTTTTACTTCAAGGCCAGCAATGCGACCAGCGTCTTTAGTCGCTTGACGTTGAGAGTCGTTAAAGTAAGCCGGTACAGTAATCACGGCTTCAGAAACGCTTTCGCCCAAAAAGTCTTCTGCAGTCTTCTTCATCTTCTTCAAGATTTCAGCAGAAATTTGTGGTGGTGCTTTGGTTTCGCCATTCACATGAACCCAAGCGTCACCATTGTCGGCTGCTTCGATTTTGTAAGGCACCATTTTGATGTCTTTTTGTACAACGTCGTCTTTAAACTTACGCCCGATCAAACGCTTGATCGCGAATAAAGTGTTTTCTGGGTTGGTTACAGCTTGACGCTTGGCTGACTGACCTACCAAAGTCTCGCCATCATCAGCAAATGCGATGATGGAAGGGGTAGTACGATCGCCTTCGGCGTTCTCGATTACTTTGGCGCTGCCGCCATCTAAAACTGATACACATGAGTTGGTGGTGCCCAAGTCAATACCGATGATCTTTCCCATCATAAACTCCAATACTTTATGTCCTTGAAGGACTTTAATTACAATTCTGTTCAAACCACGCTAGCGGCTTAGGCTCTTCTGTCTGGCCCTAGGCTTGGCGCTGTTTGCTTGTGTTCTTATGTAAGGACGATTGTCCAAACTTCAAGTGAAAAACCTTATTTTTTCTAGGCTTTGGAAACCACAACCATGGCCGGGCGAATAAGGCGACTATTTAAGGTATACCCTTTCTGAAACACTTCCATAACGGTGTTTGGCTCCATGTCTGGATTTGGTACGGCAGTCATCGCCTCGTGCAATTCTGGGTTGAAGGGCTCGCCATGGGGGTCCACTTGCTCAACGTTAAACTTCTTCAAACCATCCAAAAGCATTTTTTGGCTCAATTCAACGCCTTCAAGCAAGCCTTCCACAGTCGCTTGCTCTGCTTTACCAGCCTCTACCGCACGGCCCAAGTTATCTAACAAAGAAACCACTTCAGTCATCAATTTCTCTTGACCAAACTTGTGCGCTTTACTTACATCTTGCTCGCTACGACGGCGGATATTTTGCACTTCGGCTTGAGCACGCAATACATCAGCCTGCTGCTCTTCAATTTTTGCCAAAGCTACTTCAAGCTCGGCTTGCACCGACTCTACTGTAATTTCTTGCAACACTTCTGCATCAGCAGGTGCGTCTGTGGCTGGGTTCTCTACGGTGGCACCGTCTAGTTCTACGTCAGTAGGCTGTTGTTGCTCGCTCATTTACTTCTCCGTTACTTTACTTCCGCCACACAAATTAGAGAGAGTCTCTCGAACCGCTAGCTTGACTGCCAATCTATATGGGGACACACCGCAATGATTCAAGCAAAAAGACCCTAGTTTTATGACAAATATGGGCTTTTTTTTAAGCGCTGTTGCAAGATAGAGGCAGGTCAACATAAAACTACTGGACATAATGCCACTACTGGTTATACTTACAGTATAAAAACCACTCAGGATACGCCTTATGTTGCAGCAACTCATTGTTCATCATTACGCCCTAGTCGACTTTTTACATTTAGATTTTAGCCGTAGCATGACGGCCATAAGTGGCGAAACTGGGGCCGGAAAATCAATCCTGTTAGGCGCCCTAGGGCTGACCTTAGGTGACCGAGCCGAATCAGGCTGCGTTCGCCAGGGTGCCGAACGAGCCGACATTCACGCGGTTTTTGACCTAACCCACTTGCCGCAAGTTAAAGACTACTTGTGTGCTAAGCACTTAGTGGCCGCCGAAGATCCCGACACGTGTATCTTACGCCGCATGATCAACCAAGATGGGCGCTCTCGCGGCTATATCAACGGTAAACCTGTCAATATCACCGCCCTAAAAGAACTGGGTAAGCAACTGATCAACATTCACGGCCAACACGAACACCAACATTTACTGGGCCGCGACAGCCACCAGACCTTATTGGACGCGTTTGGCAAATACCCTGAGCAACAACACGCGGTGTTATGCATAAGTCAGCAATGGCAGGGATTAGAGCGCCAAAGCAACATCTTAACCGGTGGCCAAGAACTGTCTGAAGCAGAGCGACAGCTATTACAATATCAAGTGGATGAACTTAATCAGCTCGACCTACAAGAAAACGAATTACTGGCCTTAGAACAAGAACATAAACAACGCGCCAATGCGGACCAACTGTTACAAACCGTACGCAACCTGTTGCCAGACAATACCTTAGGTGAAGACCCCAAAGCCTGCATTCAGCGCTGGCACCAGCAATTACAAAGTTTCAGCCAACACAGCCCACACCTCAGTGCCGCCTCCGACATGCTCGCCAACGCCGCCATACAACTAGAAGAAAGCCAATACGAATTACAGAATTTTTTGCAGGGTTTCGACCAAGACCCTGCGCGCTTACAAACACTGGAACTGCGCCTTGATCAAATTTACAGTATGGCCCGCAAACATAAGATTCAAGCATCTGATTTGGCTGAACACCTCAATTCATTACAACAGCAGCTACAGCAAAACCAAGATCTAGAAGGCCAGTTAGATGCTATCCGTACGCAACAAGCAAACTTAGTAAAGGACTACGACACAGCCGCCGCAGCGTTAACTACCGCACGCAAAAAAGCGGCTAAAAAATTGGAAAAAGCTGTCGGTCAGCAACTTAAACAGCTTGCCATGCCCCATTGCCGATTAGAACTAAGCATTCAAAACAAAGCCGACGAACGCTTACAGCCACAGGGCAGAGATGACATCGAAATCCTTATCAGTACCAACCCAGGCCAAAGTGCAAAACCCTTAGCCAAGATTGCTTCTGGTGGCGAGCTATCTCGTATTAGCTTGGCCATACAGGTGGTTATTGCCAGCACTAGCATAACTCCCAGCCTCATTTTTGACGAAGTGGACGTGGGCATTGGTGGTGCTACTGCAGAGATTGTAGGCCGCTTATTGTCGCAACTTGGGCAAGAATGCCAACTCTTGTGCATCACCCACCTACCTCAAGTGGCAAGCCAAGCACAACACCATTTACAAGTGAGTAAATCGAGCCAAGGTCAATCGACCCAAACTCAGGTAGCTGCATTAGATGAGGAGCAGAGAATACAAGAAATAGCACGTATGCTAGGCGGCGTTAAGCTCACGCAACAAACCATAGCCCATGCCAAGGAGATGCTCGGCGCTGGTGTTCAGCTACACTAACTACGGCAGTAAGTTAGTCCTTACTTACTCCGTATAAGTATACGGTTCGACTGGTAAGTTCGTAGCCCAACTCGCCGGCAATTTCTTCGAGGCGCTGATTAAGCACGGGATCATTAAACTCTTTAATCTTACCTGACTTAATGCACACAATGTGATCGTGGCTGCTTTCTGTGGCCAATTCAAACACCGAATTACCACCTTCAAAGTGATGACGAACCACCAAACCTGCGGCTTCAAACTGAGTTAGAACACGGTATACAGTCGCTAGGCCAACATCTTCATCCTGCGACATCAGCAGCTTATAAATATCTTCGGCGCTCCAATGGTCGCCTTCGGTAGCCTGTTCTAATATTTGATATATCTTCACGCGTGGCAAGGTTACTTTTAACCCAGCTTTACGCAATTCTTGGCTTTCTGACGCCATAGTATTTGCTACACTCTTTAGACTATTGGGGGATTCAGGTATGATTCTGCCTTACTTATCAAACTAACAGACCTGGCTAATGAAACGCTATCTTATCACGTCTCTTTTTATCACGCTCCTAGGCGGTTGCTCTAATATCGACAGTTTAGGTTTTCTTGGCGTCCATAAAATTGATATCCAACAGGGTAACCTCATCACCGACCAAATGGTGGAGCTGTTACGCCCAGGATTAACCCAACGCCAAGTTCAATATGTAATGGGCACTCCATTGGTAGTGGATACCTTCAACCCTAACCATTGGGACTATGTGTATCAGTACCGTCATGGTGACGGGCGCTACGAAAAACGTAAACTGCGGGTGGTGTTTGATCAAGGCCTTGTGACCTCAATCGAGTAGTAACCACCTAAGTTTTAGCTACTTGGCTTTAGCTTTCGCCGCTGCTTTGGCAGCCCGATTTGCTCGAGCCACTTTTGGGTCTATGGTCAGCGGCCGATAGATTTCCACGCGCTGACCGTGTTTAATTTCTTCTGCCTGGGGGTTTCTTACGGCCTTACCGAAAATCCCCATCGGCGTACCTTCCAATTGCAAACCTTCAAAATGGCTGCTAATCCCCGACATTACCGCCGCATCGAACACGCTGGTACCTTTTGGTACTTGTAAGGCAATAATTTCTTGTTGGTCTGGTAAGGCGAATGCCACCTCTACATCGATCATTTGTTTCTCACTTAT
The DNA here is from genome assembly GCA_965366045.1 of uncultured Oceanospirillaceae bacterium. Classification (GTDB taxonomy): domain Bacteria; phylum Pseudomonadota; class Gammaproteobacteria; order Pseudomonadales; family Balneatricaceae; genus Njordibacter. The sequence continues at coordinate 6,329 of CBDUDU010000062.1, read as the reverse complement.
AAATAATATCGGCACGCTTACAAAAAGCATCGACCATGTTGGCAGCAATGGGGCTAAACAAACCACTCAACGCCTTACCTTTTAAACCTGTGACGCCGAACTCTAACGCCATTTCTACCTTACAGGCGTCGTCGCGCAAGGGGGTGAATGCCCACGATCCTCGCAAGTAGTCAAACGACCCCTGCTCTAGCTCAAGTTCAATCAAGGCATCAGGAGTCAGTTGGTTACGCGTCACAAACTGGTAACACAATCCCGCCTTACTTAAATGCAGCCGAGCCACCATCTGTGTGGGGCTAGATTCTATCAAATCAACTTCCGCGCAGCCGTCCAAAAACTCTGGATAGCGCTCTACGTCATTCACTAGATCATACATTTGCGCCGCCGAATGCATTACCAGGGCAGAACGATTTATTGAGGCCACAGACTTTACTCTTGGGAAAACGCCCATATTAAGGTTAAAAGCCGCAATTGTCACTGCAGCCCTATACCAGTTAATGTAGAATGCGCCCCATGGCAAAGAAATCAAAAACCCAAAAAAGCTCCACCGGCACCATCGCCCTCAATAAACGTGCGAAGTTCGAATATCATTTGGATCAGCGGATTGAAGCGGGGCTTGTGCTGACGGGCTGGGAAATCAAAAGCATTAGAGATGGCCGCGCCAATCTCACCGACTCTTACGTGCACATGAAAGGCGGAGAAGCCTTTTTAGTGGGCGCTCACATCTCACCTTTAATGACAGCTTGCACCCACGTGGTCGCCGAACCACGGCGTGAGCGAAAGCTTCTACTCAACAAAAAAGAAATTGCTCGGTTGTTTGCCTCCTCGTCACAAACCGGCCACACCATTGTTGCTACAGCGCTCTACTGGAAAGGCCATCGTGTGAAATGTGAAATAGCCTTAGCCAAAGGTAAGCAACTACACGACAAGCGCGCTACCGAAAAAGAACGCGATTGGAGCAAACAAAAACACCGCATCCTTATGAAAGCCTAGGGCTAATCCCGTATAGCTTTGTTGGTGTTGAGCATATTAACGATAAGCGCATCGCGCTCGCTGGCAAGCTGAGCAAGAGGCTTGTCACCCGCTTCATCTTGCACACCAGACACCAGCTTAGCGATGGTCGCAGCATCTAATTGCACATCACCCAGATCACCCCACCACCGCTGGAAGCTGTCGGCATAACGACGGCAAAACTCTTCCATACCACCTTCACCTGCACCTAAGTTGAACAGCATATGCGGCCCCATTGCCGCCCAGCGCAACCCTGGGCCAGCCCAAACCGCCTTATCCACATCTTCCACGGAAGCCACACCCGTAGCCACCAAATGAATCGCCTCTTTCCATAACGCCGCCTGTAATCGGTTGGCAACATGGGCCGGCACTTCACGATTGACCCTGATAGTGACCTTACCCACTTGTTTGTAAAAGGCCTCTGCAGACTCCAATACACCTGCCGCAGCTTTATCATTAGCCACCAGCTCCACCAAAGGAATTAAGTGTGGTGGGTTAAACGGGTGGCCCAATATAAAGCGTGACGGGTCACTCCAACCCTGCTGCATTTCAGTGACCATTAGACCCGAGGCCGACGACGCCACAATGGCGTGGGGCAATAGGTGATCTTCGATTTGCCCATACAGTTGGTGCTTAATGGCTAATTGCTCTGGCGCGCATTCTTGCACAAACTCACACCCCTGCACCGCCTCACTAGCACTGGTATAAAAACTGATGTCCCCTTGCGCTGCATTCAAGCCCAATTGTTGCAACATAGGCTGAGCATCGGCAACGTAGGAGCGCACATTTTCCTCAGCCGTTGCCAGCGGGTCATACACCTTAACTCGCAAGCCAGCACTAGCGAAAAGCGCCGTCCAGCTAGCGCCAATCACACCCGCCCCGAGTACCGCAACGCAAGTTACTTCGTGTTTCATTGTTAATCCTACCTATGTCATTGCACGCTTGTAGGCCGCTAACAACATGCCATGAAAGTGATGTACGGCATGTTCACTCATGCCGTGTTCGCCGTCTGGGTTAGCCATAATTCGCCCCGACTGGAACGCAGGCGTATTCATACCCCGCTGCACACTTTCCACCAAGTTAATGTCTTCGACTTGTAATACTTCATCGATGAACTTTAGCGCTTCTTGTTCCGCCTCGGTGACATCCGCCGTTTCAAAATAAATGTCGAATTCTTCGTAGGTTTCTTCTGGCCCTTCTGGGTTGAATCGCCACACCATAAAATTGCCTCGCCCCGGATATCGCATCAGGGCGATGTTGGGCCATAAATACCACACCGCATGGTCTGTAACCGCAGCATCCTCAATATTGTAGGCGGCATTGCCCGTCAGTTTAGCTTTAGCCAAATGGCTTGAATAGATACCATGGGTTTTAACTTTGTACGTCTGCATGTCCACCAAACTAACAAAATCTTTATGGGCAGTCGTGCAGTGGTAACACTCCAGAAAGTTGTCGGTTACGGCTTTCCAGTTAGCCTTAATTTTGTACGACAAATGGGTAGCGTAAGTGAGTTTACTCAGATCTGGCGCATAGGTCATAATCTCATCAGCGAGATCGCCAGTTTGGCTTGCCAAGGACTCAGCGCCAGGGTCTAAGTTTACAAACACTAGGTGACAAAAGATCTCCACCTGGACCTGATCAAGGCACACATCTGCGGCATCAAAATTTTCGATGAGTTTTGATCGTGGCGCCGCTAACAACTGGCCTTTTAGGTCATAATTCCAAGAATGATAAGGACAAACAATTTTAGCCATGTTGCCCTGCCCCTGGGCTAACAAATGCCCTCGGTGCTTACACACGTTATAGAATGCCTGTAGCTCATTAGTATGATTACGTACGACTAACATAGGCTGGCCTGCAACCTCTTGCGCCACGTAATCACCTACGTATTGCAGCGCCTCTTCGTGGCAAATAAACTGCCAAGATTTAGCGAACACATGCGTTTTTTCGATGGCCTGGTATTTACCATCAATGTAGCACTGGGAGCCCAACGACCACGATTCACAAGGATCTTCTGCATAGCCTAATGCAGCAGCATCAAATTCTAACTGGGTTAAAGAAGCCATCAACTCGTCCTCGACGCAAATTAAAACAAACTGGGGTTTAACGGTGACGAGGCGGTTAAACCCCCATCTACCGTGAACAACTGTCCGGTCACAAATTGTGACTCATTACTCGCTAGCCACAGCGCCATATTGGCAATATCTGCAGGTGTGCCAAAACGCCCTGCGGGATGCCGAACCAGTGCATCTTGCTTTGCCGCTACTGGGTTATTTGCAACCGCAAATGCATTATCAGCCATAGCCGTCATAATCCAACCGGGGCAAATAGCGTTGCAGCGGATGCTAGGACCATGATCCACCGCCACAGAGCGCGTTAGGCCGTGCACAAACGCCTTGGAGGCGTTATACAAGGCCAATCCTGGGTCTGCGGCACTGCCCGACACAGAGCCCATGTTGATGATAGAACCACCACTGGCCATAATTGGTAACAGGCTACGAATCGCATTAAACACACCTTTCGCATTGGCCCCCATCAATATGTCCCAATCATCATCACTGGTATCAACTAATGTTTTTTCGATTTGCACACCGGCGTTATTGACCAAAATATCTAACCCACCGTAGTGGGTTGCCACATGGTCTTTGAGTTTAGAGATCTGGGTGGTACAACTCACATCAGCCTGCACCCAATCAATGTTCGGTGCCATATCACTGGGTCTAGCACCTCGACCACAAGTCACCACTTTGGCGCCTTCTAATACAAAACGCTCGACAATGGCAGCGCCAATTCCTTTACGCCCGCCCGTAACCAAAGCAACCTTACCAGATAGTTGCATACTGCCTCCTATAACTTCATTTGCTGAACTTGGGCCGTCAAACCACCATCCAATACCCACAGTGCACCCGAGGCGTAGCGCGCTTCGTCACCGGCCAACCAATTCACCAAATTGGCCATGTCATCCGGTATGCCATATCGACGCAGGGGGTGTATGTCTCGAACCTCCTGTTTGAGGCTTTCTATATCGCCACTGTCGCCAAAAAAGCTTTCCAACATGGGCGTGGCTACAAAGCCTGGGCAAATGGCATTCACACGAATATTTTCCTTACCATAGTCACACGCCATAGCTTTAGTCAGTGCGTGCACCGCACCTTTGGTTGCGCAATACGCTGCTAAATTAGGGTCGGCAATAAAACCATCGTAAGAACCAAAATTAATAATGGACCCCGCGCCCTTTTTGCGCATCAATGGCACACCGTATTTGCTGGTTAAAAACGTGCCAGTAACGTTAATTGCAAAAATACGCTGCCATTCATCTAACGTCGTTTCTTCAATGGTTTTTTCGATTTCGATACCGGCCGCATTCACCAATACATCTAAATGGCCAAATTGTTGCTCCACAAATGCCATTAATTCCTGCGCACTTTGCTCCCTCGTCACATCATGGTTAAAATATTGAGCTGATGATTGCAGCGCCTCTGGCATGGGTGCCACGTCAGCTGCGATAACGTGGGCACCTTCATTTACAAAGCGCCTACATATCGCCTGCCCAATACCGCCGCAGCCGCCAGCTACCACCGCTACACGGCCCTTTAAATGCCCTGTGAATTTCTTATCAACCACCACGCACTCCCATTAATCCAAATTTTAACTGCTCAATATTAGCTGTCACTGGCTTTTTATTCTGCATTTTTACGACCACAGCTTGAGCTTATTCGCCAGCCTAACCCTTAGTATTTAACAGATTACCCCACATTATTAGCACATTGCTGATATAATTAGCTTTACTACGGGGATGACTGGATTCGACGTTGGTTACAAACCCTGAGGTGCATGTAGAGAATGTAAGGTTTCTCTTTAATCCCACCTTGCAAAAGTTATAGTCGCAAACGACGAAAACTACGCACTAGCGGCCTAAATCCCGCTTACACTGATCACCGGATGCCTGTAAACGGTTGTGAAGTGGCTCGCAGAACAGGATCGTGTGGACTCCTCGCTCGTGGAGAAAACCCTAAAACTAATCGAGATCGCCTTATGCTCCCTGACACTTGGGCCGCGGTAGGTTAAAACAATTAAGTGATCTAAACATGTAGAGCCAATGGCAGAGGACTGGCGGACGGGGGTTCGACTCCCCCCATCTCCACCACATTAGGGTTTCAGGCAGTAGCATAGAGACCCAATTATAGCCCCAACACCCTATATAACAAGGTGTCTGGGGCTTTTTATTGCCTTATGCATTCTCAAGGGGTACCATTAAATCTCAACATTTTTGGTACCCTAGTTGGTACCCCAGAGCCACCAGGCACATTCTAGGGTACCAAAAACAGGGAATGAACGACCGAGGTACATAATGCCTAAAGCAGCAATCCCACTCAATGACACTCAATTGCGTAATGCCAAACCCACGGCAAAAGAATACGTTTTAAGCGACACCGGCGGCTTAGGCCTACGGATACGCCCTAATGGGTCCAAAGACTGGGTGTTCAGATACCAAAAGCCACACACTGCAAAACGAGCCAAATTAAGCCTGGGTAGCTACACGAGTGGTGTGACGTTGAAACAGGCTAGAGATACAAGAGACACGTATTTATCACTATTGGCAGACAACATTGACCCACGGGGTCATAGGGCCGACACCAGACAGCAAGCCGCATTCGATACTGAAAGCACATTGCTAGCCATATCACAGCAGTGGTTTGAGGTGAAAAAGTCTAAAGTAACTGCCGACTTTGCGCTCGATATTTGGCGCTCACTCGACCGTCACATATTCCCCGCTATAGGCGCTCGCCCTATAGGCGAAGTTACGGCACCCATGGCCATAAGTACCATTGAGGCGGTGGCAGCACGCGGCAACCTGGAGACTGTAAAGCGCCTATGCCAACGTCTAAATGAAATAATGACCTTTGCGGTCAATACCGGCGTTATACATCACAACCCGCTAGCTGGCATAAAAGCCAAGTTTGCCAACCCCATCAAACAGCACAACCCCACACTAAAGCCTAATCAATTGCCTTTACTTATGGAAACATTACACCGAGCCAGCATTAAGCTACCCACCCGCGTAATGATTGAATGGCAACTACACACCATGGTTAGGCCTGGCGAATCAGCCGGTGCTCGATGGGAAGAAATAGACCTAGAAGAAAAGACCTGGACCATACCGCCAGAGCGTATGAAAAAGAAACGCGAGCACGTCGTACCGTTAACACCCCAAACAACCGCCCTGCTCGACGTTATGCGGCCAATAAGCGGACGCCTGGAACACGTATTCCCAAGCCAACGCGACCCATCACGCCACGCTAACGGAGGCTCACCCAACG
>CBDUDU010000061.1:0-14096 GCA_965366045.1 uncultured Oceanospirillaceae bacterium | reverse complement strand
CTAGACTCTTCCCAACTGGCTTCATGCTTATAAATGACTTCAGACAGCATTTGAATAAGGCCTGGGCGATCGGCACAAATGGCAGTAACTACAAGTGTTTTATTCATTATTATGTTCTCCAAAGGGTGAAAAAACTTATGCCTGAGTTAGCATTTGTGCAACTCGGGCCTGTAACAATTCTATAGCGGCTGGGTTCTCGCCGCCTTCTGGCACAATTAAATCAGCATACTCCCTAGAGGGCGACACGTGATTAAAAAAACCGGGGCGCACCGTAGCTTGATACTGACCTAACACCGACTGTAAATCTCGGCCCCGTTCGTTTACATCCCGCTCTAAGCGCCTAATTAAACAAATATCTAGCGGCACGTCCATGAAAATCCGCAAATCAAACAAGTCGCGCAAGTGCGCTTGAGTAAACAGTAGAATACCTTCAACAATCAAAACCTTACAAGGTTTCATTTTCACAGTGCTAGCTTCACGCAAATGTTCATGAAAACTATACACGGGCTGCTGTATGGTCTGACCCGCCGATAACTGAGTTAAATGTTGCGCCATGAGTTGGTGATCCATAGCGTCTGGGTGATCATAATTGGTTAAATTACGCTGGGCTTTAGATAAGTTGCGCTGATCTTTGTAATAACTGTCTTCCGACATCATCACCACTTGATCAGAACTAAATCCCTTAATGACGTTTTTAGCTAATACACTCTTGCCCGAGGCCGAAGCACCCGCAATTCCAATAATGACCACACACACTCCAATCAACCGTTAACTGCACCTCTAATAAAAAAGTGCAGGCAATAAACTTAGATGACCATTATACTGCGGGGTAATGAATATACTACTTTTTACCGCACAAGAACTGTCTGCCACGGGACAGCTTTATATCCAAGACAACCGCCGGCAAAGCCACCTTGCTAAAGTCATCAAACCCGACGTGGGCGAGCGCCTTCGAGTTGGCCAAATCAATGGCTCCACTGGCCACGCCGAAGTGTTACAACACACAACTGAAGCCACTCTACTACAGGTAACATTAACGCAACCACCCATCGAGCCGCTACCACTGAAGCTATTGTTAGCCGTGCCACGACCCAAGATGATGCGTCGAATTTTGCAAACCTGCGCGACCATGGGGGTATCTGAAATCACCTTATTAAACAGCGCCAAGGTTGAAAAAAGTTATTGGCAAACGCCTTTTTTACAGGCCCAAAACATCATCGACAATCTAGTGTTAGGATTAGAGCAAGCCGGCACGACTCACCTGCCTCAAGTACATAAAGCCCCCCTATTTAAACCGTTTGTAGAAGACCAACTCGCCCTCTGGGCAGGCCAAAGTACCAAGCTAGTCGCTCACCCTCGTGATGCCCAACCATGCCCAACTGCAAGCAAACAGGCCATGACATTAGCTATTGGCCCCGAAGGTGGTTTTACCGATTACGAAGTAGGAAAATTACAACAACAAGGCTTTACCTCATTGTCCTTGGGCCCCCGCATCTTACGGGTTGAAACTGCGGTGCCCGTGGCCATCGCTAGGTTGTGTGCCTTATGAAAGACGCTAAACAACGCTTTGCCGGTCGCTACCGGCCGCCTAGCCCTAAACGCTCGCCGTTGATCACACCGGCTGGTGCGCAAGCCCTTAAAGATGAGCTTAACGATCTGTGGAGTAATAAACGTCCGGTGATTACCCAAGCCGTTAAAGAAGCGGCAGCTTTAGGCGATCGTTCAGAAAATGCCGAGTATATTTACGGCAAAAAAATACTTCGAGAAATGGATAGTCGTATCCGCTATTTACAAAAGCGCATCGACCAAGTCAAGCCGGTCGAATGCCTGCCTACGGATCAAAACAAGGTCTACTTTGGTGCTTGGGTGACATTAGTGGACAATGATGACAATGAGCGTCGTTATCGCATTGTAGGTGCAGATGAGCTCAACCCCAGCCAAGGTTACATTAGCATCGATTCGCCTTTGGCATTAGCCTTGGTGGGCAAACAGCTAGATGATCGAGTGGAGTTGGCTAGCTTAGACAAAGGTTACGACATTATCGCCATCGACTATACCCATTAACACCAGCGCTAGTGGATGCGTCCACGCCGATAGGAAAACACTGCCGCAATCAGCGCGTAGGCCACCGACAGACCCATGGTAATTTGAATCACTAACAACAACTGTGGATATAACTGCGCAGTAATGGCAGCGCCTCCCATAGTGACACTGAACAAGGTCATAACGATAGCCGAACTCGCCATATTTCCCATTGTACGGGCTAGGTTTAACAAGGCTGCGGCAATGCTCAGCTTATCTGCAGGCACCGAACCAATAGCGGCGTTGTTATTGGGCGAAGAAAAGAAACCAAAACCCAAACCCAAAAACACCAGCGCCACCATTACATAGTGCAACGATGTTTGCATGCCTAAACCAAACAGCATGGCATAACCAATAACAAACAACAGGCAACCAAAGGTCGATAACAAACGCGGTTCGTAACGGTCAGATAGGCGGCCGGTAATGGGTGCTAAGACCATCATAATTAAGGTTTGAATGAGCACAATCTGGCCCGCTTCACTCGGGCTAAGTTGATGAATGTACTGTAAGTACAAGCTCAACAAAAACACCATAGAAAAACTGGAACCGTAGATAAAGAAGGCCGACAGTAACGAGCGGTTAAAAATGCGATTAGCTCGTAATGCAGACAAATTTAACAAAGGCGAGGTTTTTTGACTTTGGTGCCAAACAAACACCCCTAGCAACAGCAGCCCACCCACAGCCAACAACGCAAAGCGCCACTCGCTCAAGCGCGATAAACCCAGCATAAAGGAACTCACCCATGCCATAAAAATGAGGCTGCCTTGCCAATCAAACTTAGTTTTATGTTCGGCCTTCCATTCGCCTTTAACATACATCACCAGAACCACTAAACACAGGAGCAACACCAACGTAGGCGCCCAAAATACACTTCTCCAACCCCAATGCTCAGTTAACCAACCGCCTACTAGTGGCCCTAGGGTCAAACCAAAATACACAGAAGAGGCACCTATACCTAGGGCTTGACCGCGGTTGGAGTTGGCATAGATAACGCCAATAAGCGCCATGCTAGTACCATAAACCATGGAGCTAGAGATGCCCTGCACCACCCGAATAAGCAACAGAGACTCGATAGTTTGGGGTACTAGAATCGCCAACGAGGCTATCACAAACAGCACAATGCCAGTTATGAACATACGCTTGCGACCGACAATATCGGCAATGCGGCCTATGGGCAGTAAAAACACCACGTTGCCCCATAACATCGCTACCGGTATCCAGCTCACGGCATTAGCGCCCACCTGCAGATCATCGGCAATACGCGGCACGGCAATATTGACGGCCGACAAGCCCAATGAGCAGACGATCATCACCAGACCAATGCTCACCAGCGCCATACGGCGAGCGGTTGGGGTTTGATCGTAATAGGATTGTAGTTGTATCGCATTCATTAGAAACATTATACTCGCTAACTCACCTATTCGGAGCGTTCATTTTGGGCCAACAAGACCAACTCAATCACCAGCAGCATCAGCCTATAGATGTCGACCTAGGGCAAGATTTACACTGGTTATTACACAGCCAACCACTCATGCAATCCACCCCAAGCATAGACATGTTTGCGCCAAACAACATTGATTATCAGCCCACGCCAGCTTTAAAACACCTTACCCATTACCCACCACAACCGGCGTATCGTTTAGGTAAACATTTTGAAGACTGTGTTGATCTGCTGTTTGCGGGCAGTGTCAGCCACAGCATTATTAATCGCAATATTGTCATTCAAGCACCCGAACGCACCTTGGGTGAGTTAGATTTACTCTACCGCAATGACCAGCAACAAGTGGTTCATTTAGAACTGGCTATAAAATACTATCTACTCGAAAAAGGCGGTACACAACTGGCTAATTTTGTTGGTCCAGCGGGCATTGATCGGTTAGATTTAAAGTGGCAGCGGTTGTGCGAGCATCAATTGCCATTGAGCCAAACCCAACAGGTAAAAGACCATTTGCTCGCCCACCGTTTGCCATTACCCAGCCATCAACAACTGCTGCTTACCGGTATGTTGTTTTATGCTTATCAAGATTGGCAACACACCCATATTGATAACTTAGGCCTCAATCCTGAACATCATAGGGGCTGGTGGCTAGGACACAATGAGCTACACCAGTTACAAACCGAAGGCTCACACCTACGGGGGTTCATTGTATTGCCAAAGTGGCACTGGATTGGCGGGCCATTGCATTACCCAGCCGCTAAACCGGTGGCTTATAATGAACTATATGACCAAGCTACAGCAGACCCATGGCCTAATATGGTGCTCGTTTATGAGCGCACCGATGAACATACACCGTGGCAATTTAAACATCGAGGGTTAGTACTGGATCGGTGAGGCTGACGTCTGTACATCCTGTACATCGCCGCTCCATGACGTCCTGTCATCGCGGCATACCGTACATCCTGTACATAAAAAAGCCCCCGCTAGATTAGTATCCAACGAGGGCTCTTCGATATGATGGTGGGTCGTGGGCGGCTCGAACGCCCGACCAATTGGTTAAAAGCCAACTGCTCTACCAACTGAGCTAACGACCCAAATTCTCTGCGGGGCTTGGTAGACTATGCCCCTGTACTGCTATAACCCAGTGCTTAGCACTGGGTTATCCCTAATAAAATGGCGGAGGAGGAGAGATTCGAACTCTCGGTGGGCTATTAACCCACGACGGTTTTCAAGACCGTTGCATTCGACCACTCTGCCACCCCTCCGCAGAGGCGCGTATATTAAACCATTGAGCATCAGAGTCAAGACTCTAATCCACCTGATAGGCAAAAAAGGGCAAAAAAAACTCAAAAAAAGGCTAAAAAAAACGAAACCTCATTATTCGCCGCCACAACTGACGCATGTTGCGTCTTTTGGTAGGGTAAATTGTTGCCACTGCATGGTTTTCGCGTCCAATAACAACAGCTTACCCAATAACGGCTGGCCCAGCTTGGCAATCACCTTAATGGCCTCCATAGCCTGCACCGCTCCGACAATGCCGACTACAGGGGCCATTACCCCATTGGTTGAGCACCGGCTGTCTTGCGGGCCAGTGAACTGCATTAAACAATGATAACAGGGCATGTCTGGGTGTCGCGGGTCGACTACCATCACCTGACCCTCCATACGAATGGCAGCACCAGAAACCAATGGAGTAGCCTGTTCTAAGCAGGCTTTGTTTACCGCTAAGCGAGTGGCTAAGTTATCACAACAGTCGACCACCAAATCGGCAACGGCCACTTGCTTTGACAACGCATGTCCTTCGAGCCGCTGCGTTAACGCCACCACCTCTACAGCACTATTAATAGCAACAATGCTTTGCTGAGCGGAGACCACCTTAGCGTCACCGACATTGGCCTCACCGTGAATGATTTGTCGTTGTAAGTTAGAGTCGTCCACCACATCATCGTCAGCCAACACCAAGGTGCCCACGCCTGCAGCGGCCAAATACAAAGCTACAGGACTACCCAAGCCCCCCAATCCAATAATCAATACTCGGGCATTGAGTAAGTCTTGTTGGCCTTGATAATCAAACTCGGGCAACATAATCTGGCGACTATAGCGCTTCAATTGTTGGTCGTTCATAACAACTCTCTATGCCTTGTTAAAGCCTACTGAGGCCACTGCCCCAGTGTAACCCGATCTTGGCCATTATAATCTTGTTGAGTGGCCACCTGTGTAAACCCCAATCGCGTTAGCAATTGGCCTACCGCAGCCGCTTGATCATAGCCATGTTCAAAGGCCAACCAGCCGCCTGAGGCCAACAGTTGGGATGCTTGCTGGGCAATGGTCTGAATATCGGCCATGCCATGATCGCCTGCCACTAAAGCCGATAACGGCTCATAACGCACGTCGCCCTGACTTAAATGGGGATCCTTGGCGTCGATATAAGGGGGATTACTGACCATGCAATGTATCGGTGCCAGCGGGTCCTTAACCCAACCGCAAGCCCAATCACCGTGTTCGAACTGCACCTGCGGCAAGCCACATGCAAGGGCATTTTTTTGTGCCAAAGCCACAGCATCGCTAGATTGGTCTAAGCCAGCAATCTGCCATTGCGGCTGTTCTGAGGCAAGCGCCAAGGCAATTGCCCCGGTACCGGTACCTAAATCGATAACCTTCGCTTGGGCTGGTAAATCTAGACTCAACACAGCCTCAACTAACAGCTCTGTTTCCGGCCGCGGAATCAAGGTGGACGCATCCACCGCCAAATCCAAACTCCAAAAGCCTTGATGACCTAACAAGTGGGCAATGGGCCGCCCAAAATTACGCTGTTCAACCAAGTCGCTAAACCCTTGCCACTGGGTTGCGGTTAAAGTTTTTTCTGGCCACGCATAAAGGCTGGCGCTAGAGCACTCGAGCTGGTGACAGAGTAATAAGTCTGCATCCAACTTGGGGCTGTCGTCCTGCCCAGCAGCCACCAACTGAGCCTGCGCCCAAGACAGCGCTGCGGCGCGGCTATATTCCAAACTAGCCATCCACTTCGGCTAAGGCGGCCAACATATTCGCTTGATGTTCGTTGCTTAACGGTTCAATAATGCAATTGACATCACCTTCCATGATATCCGCCAGTTTGTACAAAGTGAGGTTGATACGGTGATCCGTCACCCGCCCTTGAGGATAGTTGTAGGTACGAATGCGCTCCGAGCGGTCGCCACTGCCCACTAAACTCTTGCGGGCATCGGCTTGCTCTGCCGCCACGGCGTCTTGTGCACTAGACAACAATTTAGCTGCCAACAAAGACATAGCGCGGGCTTTGTTCTTGTGCTGCGAACGCTCATCCTGACATTCTACCACCACCCCAGAAGGCAGGTGAGTAATACGAATGGCCGAATCGGTCTTGTTAACGTGCTGCCCACCTGCGCCCGAGGCGCGGAAGGTATCAATACGTAAGTCGCCTTTATTAATATCCACATCGTCCACTGAGTCCACCTCGGGCATTACCGCCACAGTACAGGCTGAAGTATGAATACGACCTTGGGACTCGGTTTCAGGCACGCGCTGCACACGGTGTGCGCCAGACTCAAACTTCAAACGAGAGTACACATCGTCGCCCACCATGCGCGTAATAATTTCGCGGTAGCCACCATGTTCGCCTACGTTTTGGCTTACAATTTCTACCCGCCAGCCCATATTCTCGGCGTAGCGAGTGTACATACGATACAAATCACCGGCAAAAATAGCAGCTTCGTCACCACCGGTTCCCGCGCGAATTTCCACAAAGGTGTTGTGACCATCGTTGGGGTCTTTGGGCAACAATAATTTCTGCAAGTCCAGTTCAAGTTCGGTCTGACGCTTCTTGCCTTCTTGGATCTCTTCTTCTGCCATGGCTTTCATATCAGCATCGTCTTCTGCCAACATCAACTTGGCTTCAGCCATGTCTTCTTGTAACTGCATGTACTGGCCGTAGTTAGCCACCACGTCTTCAAGCTCCGCGTACTCTTTAGAATAAGCTCGAAATTTATCTTGATCCATAATAACTTCGGCCACACCCAACAGTGCTTCTAGCTCTTGGTAACGGTCTTGTAACTGTTCTAATTTACTTAATATTGAGGATTTCATAAGGTTTTATTCAATTCAAACATGGTTTGCAATAATTCTAGGCATTGGTCATCACCCATGGCACTGGCTTTTTTGAGCTGTACCGTCGGCGCATGCATCATTTTATTAGTTAACCCCCGTGCTAAGCGCTGCAATACCGCTTGGGGGTCTTCGCCTTTGGCTAACAATACCAAGGCGCGGTCTAGTTCGTCATCCCGCAGGGCTTCCATACGTTCACGATAATCACGAATAGTGGCTACCGCATCAAGCGAACGCTCATGTTCTAAGTAGGCGGCCAGCCCAGCATCGATCATTACCTCTGCAGCCACTGCGGCTTGTTGACGCGAGCGCATACCTTCATCAATGACATCCTTTAAGTCATCTACGGTATACAAATAAACGTCGTCTAATTCGCCCACCTCGGCCTCTATATCTCTGGGTACCGCAATATCAACCATAAACATGAGTTTATGCTTACGCTGCTTTAAGGCTCGCTCTACAGCCCCTTTACCTAAGATAGGTAATTGGCTGGCGGTGGAAGAAATAACAATATCGGCTTGCGCTAAATAATCTGGCATATCGGCGAGCAATACGGCTTTAGCATCAAACTCAAGCGCCAAGTCTTGGGCCCGCGTCAATGTACGGTTAGCTACGATAATACGCTTCACACCGGCATCACGTAAGTGGCGCGCCACCAACTCAATGGTTTCTCCAGCGCCGATTAACAACGCGGTTTGGTCTGATAGCTGGGAAAAAATCTGCCGCGCCATTGCCACCGCAGCAAACGCTACAGACACTGGATTCTCACCAATGGCGGTATGTGTACGCACTTGTTTAGCGGTGTTGAACGCACTTTGGAACAAGCGAATCAGGTGACTGGAGGCTGTTTTTTCTTGCCGCGCCACAGAGAAACTTGATTTTAGCTGACCCAAAATTTGTGGTTCACCTAACACCATGGAATCTAAACCACTCGCCACACGCATCATATGCCGCACAGCTTGATCTTGGTCTTGAAAATAACAGTGGCGCTGCACTTGAGACAGCTCAACGCCATGATAGTCGGCCAACCAAACCGCCACAACGTGCTTAGGGTCGGCGGCCAATGCCGAACCCTCAGGCAAGCGGCCGTATATTTCAGTACGATTACAGGTCGATAAAATCGCCACTTCACAAATAGCCGTTTGACTCACAATTTGCTGCAACGCAGGCGCAGCAATTTCTGGCGCAAAAGCCAACCTCTCGCGCACATCAATAGGTGCGGTGGTGTGATTAATACCAAATACAAACAAAGTCATGGGATCGGAGCGTGAAGATTGATACTTAGGAACACTAAAGGCCAGCATTATACCTGAAACTTAAGCCCGCCAATAGTAAGCCCTGCATTAGAAAACCGCTTTAGCGCCACACTGCGCAAAAAGATTTTGGCATGATTTGCCACTGCATACCTCCGCGACCCTCAATCTTTGCTACAATTTGGCCATCAGGATTATTGCTTGAGCTTAAACTATTGTTTTGTAATGCCCAGCCCAGCCTTAGCGTCAACCACAGACAAACCAGCCTAACACGGGCGGGAATATTGCTATGGGTGGTGTTACTGCTGGGCTGTAGCCAACCAACAATCACAAGCCACATTAACACTACGGCACCACAGCCTCCTTTACCCGCCACCGCACTAACTCACTTATTGGCAGGTGAATTTGCCGTACAGCGCGGTGATAATAAACAAGCGGCAATAAAATTGTTATCGGCAGCGGCTGATACTAGCGATCTCAATACCGCCAAGCGCGCCACCTTTGCGGCACAATATAGTCACGACCCGAAACTACTAAGCCAAACCAGTCACCTCTGGACGCAACTTGCACCTACTGACCCAACACCCTGGCAATATTTAGCCCAAGCTCAAGCTCAAGTTGGTAATTTCAACAGTGCCCTGTCCTCGCTACAAGAGGAATTAAAGCGTGGCGGTGGCGACGGTTTGGCCCATGTAGCAAGCATTAGCATCAGCGGCGCAGAGTCAGACCTTGAATCAACCTACGAACACTACCTTGGCTGGTTAGAGCCATACCCCAACCAACCGCAATTGCTCTACGCGTTAGCCCTATTAGAACAAGCCAAGGCTCGTCCACAAGAAGCCATCACATTCATTAATAAAGCCTTAAACCAAGACCCAAACAATCTGCATGCTCAAGTCCTTTACGGCAACCTGTTACTCTCTACACATGCGATTGTTACCGCTAACCAATACCTTAGCCCACTCACCCAAACGCTAGAGCAAACACCGTACCAATTACTTGTGCTACACGCACAAGTATTGACACTATTGGCTGACTACAAACAGGCTTATGATTACTTTAACGAGCTAACCAGACGTTTCCCACAAAATTCTAAGTTCCACTATTCGGCCGGTTTGTTAGCCTTTGAAACCGATACATACAGGCAAGTGGAGCACCATTTACAACAGGTATTAATACTCAAGCCAGACAACCACAACGCATACTACTACCTAGGACTGAGCGCCATTAAAGCAGATCGAATTGACACCGCTATAAGTCACTTCGAACAGGTAAGGTTAGGACCCAATCAATGGGCTGCAATCACCGAGCTAGTGAACTTACAAGCGCCCGAACTTGAGCACGTAGAAGACTATTTTACGACGCTACGACAATCCAACCCAGACTTCACAGCAGAGGCATACAGCTTACAGGCAGAATACCTACTGCAACTGGATGAACCAGAAACAGCGGCACACGTTTATGCCGCAGGCACGCACCTTTTTCCGCACCATATTAACTTGCTTTATGGCCAAGCATTACTCGCACAAAGCCTCAATAACAGCCTACTCACAGAGCAATTGTTAGAGCGCATATTAGCCATCGAACCCAGCCACATTAACGCCCTTAATGCTCTGGGCTATACTTATGCCGAGCAGGGCATTAAATTGGAGCGCGCAGAAGCGCTGATTAATAAAGCCCTCGCACAGGCGCCGGACAATGCCGCTATTATTGATAGCCTCGGCTGGCTTAATTACCGGCAGGGCCACTTAAGGCAAGCTAAAGCGCTACTCAGTAAAGCCTATGCTATATTACCGGACGCCGAGATTGCCGCTCATCTAGGGTTAGTCGAGTGGGCCTTAGGCGACACCAAAGGCGCTTTTAAAACATGGAACGAGGCGCTTGCAAAAGAGCCCGATAACCTGCTGATCAAACAAGCCATCATGGATGCTCAAAATGATTTCGAACAAAACTAGCCACCACAAGGCCCGCAGCAAGCTTATTTTTCTGGCTACGGTCTGCCTCATACTGAGCGCCTGTAGCACCGCACCCACCAGCAAATTGCAACCTGCAGCAAGTCACGCGTACGCACCCTTTACGTACAAACAATCGGAGCTAGACAAGCTGGTACAGTGGGACGTAGAAGGTAAGCTTGCCGTTTTCGCCAACGACAAGAACAATTCTGGCTTACTGACCTGGCGCCAACGATCAGAATATTTTGACTTATTAATCAGTGGCCCACTGGGCAGTGGTCAACTCCATATTGAAGGCACGCCAAGACTTGCCATCGCCACCAGCAGCAAAGGCCAAGTTGAGGCCGAATCCATTGAATTACTATTTTTACAAGAGTTTGGCTGGGTGTTTCCCATGCAGGAACTGCGCTATTGGGCTCTCGGTATCCCCCACCCCGCATCAGAAGCCACACTTAGCTACAATGAAACAGGTGAGGCAGCCAGCATTCATCAATCAGACTGGCAGGTGAAGTATCATTCGTACAGTAACGTGACTGGTTTGCCTATGCCCAAAAAGATCGAGATTAGCGGACTTGATGTACGCCTCGTTTTGATACTAAAAAGCTGGTTTAACCTGTATCCATTTCCGCGTTCAAACCCCAACTTCAACCCACAGTAATACCGCAACTTTTGTTGACAAAAGCCCTCTTTTCCGCGAAAATACGCGCCTCGTATTTCTGGGATATCGCCAAGCGGTAAGGCAACGGGTTTTGATCTCGTCATGCGCAGGTTCAAATCCTGCTATCCCAGCCATATTTATTGGTGCAGGCTTGGGTCTGTATTTGACTTAAACGTATACAGCATAGGTGCCCCAAGGTGTCAAAACTTAAAGTTTTTACCGGTAGTGCTCACCCTGAATTAGCTAAAATGGTCGTTGATCGTCTAGGCGTGCCCTTAGGTAAAGCTAAGGTGTCTCAATTTAGCGACGGCGAATGTGCCATTGAGTTGTTGGAAGACGTACGTGGCAAGGATGTATTTATCATTCAACCCACCTGTGCGCCAACCAACAACAACCTAATGGAGCTGATTTTAATGGCCGACGCCATGCGTCGAGCCTCTGCAGCCCGTGTTACTGCCGTGGTGCCTTATTTTGGTTATGCCCGCCAAGACCGCCGCCCTCGCTCGGCCCGCGTACCTATTAGCGCTCGCGTTGTAGCCAACATGATGGCTCGTTCTGGCATTGATCGCGTGTTAACGGTTGATTTACACGCTGAGCAGATTCAAGGCTTTTTTGACATTCCGGTAGACAACGTATTTGGCTCACCAGTGCTGCTAGATGAAATTACCAGCCAAAACTACGACAACCCATTGGTTGTTTCTCCTGATGTTGGTGGTGTAGTACGTGCCCGAGCTGTTGCTAAGCAGTTAAATACAGACCTAGCCATTATCGACAAACGTCGTGAAAAAGCCAACGAATCCCAAGTCATGCATATTATCGGCGACGTTACCGACCGTACCTGCATCTTGGTTGATGACATGTGTGACACTGCGGGCACCTTATGCAAAGCCGCAGACGCACTTAAAGCCAACGGCGCCAAACGCGTTGTAGCTTATGCTACCCACCCCGTATTATCGGGCCCAGCGGTAGATAACATCACTAACTCTTCTTTAGACGAGCTAGTGGTGACAGACACTATTCCGCTATCGGCAGTTAGTAAAGCCTGTAGAAGCATTCGCCAACTTACTATGGCCGATTTACTGGCTGAGTCTGTACGCCGTGTTTGCAACGAAGAATCCATTAGCGCAATGTTTAGAACATAACGCTAATATTATCGGCCTATTGTTAGGCCATTTTAACCGTCCTATAGTGCACCGGTCGCAAGTGCCCTGGACAATAAATAAGGAAAGACAAATGTCTATCTCTCTAAATGCTGAAGTTCGTGATGACCTAGGGAAAGGTGCGAGCCGCCGCCTACGTCGTTTAACTGGTGGCACTCCTGCTATCGTTTTTGGTGGCGCAAAGAACAAGAAGCCTGTTTCTGTAACTTTGGTTCACAAAGACCTTTGGAAAGCTTCTGAAACCGCTGGTTTTTACAGCTCTGTAATCACTTTAAACATTGGTGGCAAAGAAGAGCCAGTAATCATTAAAGACCTACAGCGTCACCCAGCTCGTCAAGAAATTCAACATGTTGACTTCTTGCGCGTAACTAAGTCCAACCCAATTCACATCTTGGTTCCTATCAAGTTTATCAACGAAGCTACAGCCCCTGCGATCAAAATCCAAGGTGGTGCTGTTTCTCACGCTCAAAGCGAAGTTGAAATCACTTGTTTGGCAGCTAACTTGCCAGAATGTGTAACGGTAGACATGCAAGACGTACCTGTAGGTGGCATTGTTCACTTGTCTGACATTCAACTACCAAAAGGCGTTGCTGTTCGCGCTCTACGCCTAGGCGAAGACCACAACCAAGCTATTGCTTCTATTACCGGCAAGAAAGGCGCGTAACACTAGCGCAGCGTAATTGTTGTTGTAGTAATAAGCGCCTTTGTTATTTATTTAACAAAGGCGTTTTTATTTGGAGTCTTTTAGCGATGTCGGACACACCCATCAAACTGATTGTTGGCCTTGGCAACCCTGGCGCCAAATATGAGCACACGCGGCACAATGCTGGCCAAGACTGGCTTGAGCAACTGGCCCAACAAGAAGGCATTACCCTAGCCCCAGAAAAACGTTTTTTTGGTGTCTACGGCCAAGGATTTGTAGCCGGGCACAAAGTGCACTTGCTTATTCCTAACACTTTTATGAATTTAAGCGGACAGGCTGTACAAGCCCTGTGTAGCTTCTATAAAATTGATACAGACAACATTCTCGTAGCCCATGACGAACTCGACCTGCCCCCCGGTACAGCACGCCTAAAGTTGGGCGGCGGCCATGGTGGACACAACGGTTTACGAGACATTATTAGCAAACGTAGCGGGGATAAAAACTTTCATCGCCTGCGTTTAGGAATTGGCCACCCAGGCAATGCCAAATTGGCGGCCGATTACGTGTTAAAAAAAGCGCCTCTTGACGAGCGTATTAGCACCCAAAATTCCATGGACAAGGCCATAAAGGCCATGCCCGAGGCATTATCTGGGCAATGGCAAAAAGCCATGAACGACCTGCACACAAATTAACAGCGGTCTAATTAATATTACTTAGAGGTATCCCATGGGATTCAATTGCGGCATTGTAGGCCTACCTAACGTGGGTAAATCCACCCTTTTTAACGCCCT
>CBDUDU010000060.1:0-14131 GCA_965366045.1 uncultured Oceanospirillaceae bacterium | reverse complement strand
GTCTTATTGCCAATCCAACAAACGCCCACACGAATTACTTGATTAAATTGTTAAAGAGCGGTCGATTGAGTGTTCTGTTGTAAAGCTGTCTGCTCAACCGAGGTGGCGTATTCTATAGAACTGAGATGGTTTGTCAACACGCTTTTTATAAATAATTAAATTAATTCGCTCGCACAGCTTTATGCTTGCCAACGAAGTAAATGAAATAGCTTTTTACCACGCTTAATAACGTGAAATTCCTTATGTAATCCGCTAGTTGAATTGAATAGGGCATCCACATCAGATACTTTTTCGCCGTTAATGCTAACGGCATTATTACTAATAAACTCGCGCGCCATCTTATTGGACTTGGCCAAACCCGACTCCACTAAAATTTGCACAAGCGTTAGCTCCGACTCGGCGGTCGTGGAAGCTGGCATACCGTCCAGATACAACTGCTGCAAGTCGCCACTAGTTAACTGGCTTAACTGGCCAGAGAACAATGCCTCAGTAATGCGCAAGGCTGCCTGCAAACCCTCTTCACCATGAACTAAGCCAGTCACTTCTGAGGCTAATACCCCTTGGGCTTGAGGCCGGCCTGATGCAGCCTTGTCTTGCTCTTCGATAGCCACCATCTGCGCTTCGCTCAAGAAGGTGAAGTAACGTAGAAACTGATAGACATCGGCATCAGCGCTATTTATCCAGAACTGGTAAAAGGCGTATTGCGAGGTTTTTTTGGCGTCAAGCCAAATGGTACCGCTTTCTGTTTTACCAAATTTCGTGCCATCAGACTTAGTCACTAAGGGCAAAGTTAGACCAAACACTTGTGCGCGATGCTGACGGCGCGTGAGATCGATACCACCGGTAATATTACCCCACTGATCACTGCCACCTATTTGCAAACTACAATGGTATTGCTTGTACAGCTCTGAAAAGTCAAAGGATTGAAGAATCATATACGCAAACTCGGTGAAGGAAATGCCTTCACCGTCACGATCCAAGCGCTGTTTAACTGATTCTTTTTGAATCATGGCACTTACCGAGAAGTGTTTACCCACGTCACGTAAAAAAGTCAGCACATCAACGTCTTTGGTCCAGTCGTGGTTGTTCACCACCTCGGCGCTGTTTGACTGGTCATTAAATTCGATAAAAGCAGACACCTGCGCCTTTAAACGATCAACCCATTGATTAATGATATCGACAGTATTGAGCTTGCGCTCTTGGGCTTTAAAACTCGGATCTCCAATCATGCCTGTTGCACCACCCACCAGCGCCAAGGGTTTATGGCCAGCCTGTTGAAATCTGCGCAATACCAGTAAAGGCACTAAGCTACCAATGTGCAAGCTATCTGCTGTGGGATCAAAACCACAATAAAGCACCCGTGGCTGCTGAAGGTGCTCAGCTAAATCTTCGGGAGAGGTCATTTGATTAACCAACCCGCGCATTTGCAAATCGGCGAGTAAGTTGGTGTCTACAGCAGTCATAATATGTCGCTTATTGGTGGTGTTAGCATGGGCGCCAAGGCTGAATTAAAGCAGCTGGCACAAAAGCGCCTATTTTAGCGCTATTTGATAGCAATAGAAAAGTCTTGAAAGGCGCCCAATAGCGGTCATTCTGATGTAATATAGGCGCACTTTATTTTACTGTCTGTATTTATGTCCGCCGTCGCTAAACTTTTACAACATTTTCCCAAGCCTTATTTGGCTATTTTAGTGGTTTTGTTTTCAGCCATGCTGATCATCGGCTTATGGCCCAACCATAGCGCTGACCCAACTAACGCAAGCCAGACTGTCAGTCAGCCAATCGACATCAGCCTTAAATTACAATCCGCTGCCTCTCACTCTCCCGCTGAGACACAAGTCACAGTTAAGCCTGATACATGGCGATCGGTCACGGTAAAGTCGGGCGACAACTTATCTACTTTGTTTCACCGTGTTGGTTTGAATGCACAAGACGTGCACCGCATTGCCACAGCCACAAAAAA
Source organism: uncultured Oceanospirillaceae bacterium (assembly GCA_965366045.1). Classification (GTDB taxonomy): domain Bacteria; phylum Pseudomonadota; class Gammaproteobacteria; order Pseudomonadales; family Balneatricaceae; genus Njordibacter. The sequence goes on along the minus strand of CBDUDU010000060.1, from coordinate 12,168 downwards.
GTCAAAAGCCTTACGCACGCTCTACCCGGGCGAACAGCTCGACTTTGCCATCGCTGCAGGTCAGCTGGAAAAAGTTCGCCATATTAAAAACCCTTTGCAACAGGTTATCGTTGCCCGTGATGACCAAGGCGCATATCAGGTTGAATTCTTTACACGCCAACCCGATGTAGAAACTCGCTTTATACAAAGCGTGATCACTAACTCGTTATTTGTCGATGGCCAAAAGGCCGGCTTAAGCCAAAAGAAACTCATGGAGCTAGCCCACATCTTTGGATGGGACATCGACTTTGCCCTAGATATTCGCCAGCAAGACCAGTTTGCAGTCATTTATGAAGAGAAGTACCTGGATGACAAAAAGATAGGCGAAGGCCACATTTTGGCGGCCCAGTTCGTTAACCAAGGTAAAGTGTTTAACGCCATACGCCATACCGACGGTAATTATTACTCCCCCAAAGGCTACAGTATGCGTAAGGCATTTTTGCGCAGCCCAGTGGATTTTTTCCGCATCAGCTCAAAATACAATCCCAACCGCAAACACCCCATCTTAAAAACCAGCCGCCCCCATAGAGGGGTGGACTACGCCGCAGCCACTGGCACTCCAATTAAAGCTTCAGGTGACGGCAAGGTAATTTGGCGCGCCACCAAGGGTGGTTATGGCAGAACTGTGATAATCCAACACGCAGGCATCTACACCACTTTGTATGCGCATATGTCCAAGTACAACAGCAAAGTTAAAAAAGGCAGCCGAGTCAAACAGGGCCAGACCATTGGTTACATTGGTTCTTCAGGACTGGCCACCGGCCCGCACCTACATTACGAGTTCCGCGCCAATGGCGTACATCAAAATCCGCTAAAAGTGAAGTTCCCTAACGTCCAACCGCTCAACACGCAACAAATGCAAGACTTTAAACCCGCGGCAAATACCATTTTGGCGCAACTAGAATCCTACAAACTCGGCACGCCATTGGCAGCTAATTAATACCGCTTGGAGGGTTAGATGGAGAAGCTTGAACCGCAACCACAGGTGGTTGTTGCATTGGGGTTGGTTACCGAAAACTGAGAGCCTTGCAGGCTTTCTTTATAGTCTACAGTGGCTCCCATGAGGTATTGGATCGACATGGCGTCCACCACCATGGTGACTTGGCCATTTTCAATTTGGGTATCATCTTCTGCAACTTTATCATCAAAAGTAAAGCCGTAAGAAAACCCGGAACAGCCGCCGCCAGTCACATACACACGCAGACGTAAGGCTTGGTTGTCCTCATCTTCCATGAGATTCGATACTTTTTTTGCCGCAGCATCAGTAAACCCCATGGCTGGAGGGATGGCATCAATGTAATCATGTTCGTCGGTGTTGGGCATAATGCTCTCTTCAACATTTTTAGGCCGAGAATTATGCGCTTAACCTAGTAATTTAGTCAAGTATTACTGAGCGCTATCTTACGGCGCCAAAGGCACAATACTCAAACCTGCAGTTTCTTCCAGACCCAACATCAAGTTCATATTATGGATGGCCTGCCCGGCAGCTCCTTTCACCAAATTATCTATGGCTGATAAAATGACCAAGGTGTCGTCTCCTTGCGGCTGGTGTAACGCAATTCGGCAGATATTGGAGCCTCTCACACTGCGCGTTTCAGGGTGGCTACCCAAGGGCATCACATCCACAAATGGATGGTCAATATAACGTGACTCAAACCACGCCTGAATGGTTTCTAATGACTCTTGTGGATTGGTTAAGCGGGCGTATAACGTGGCATGAATACCACGAATCATTGGCGTTAAATGCGGCACAAAAGTGACGCCGACTGGCGCGTCATTAGCCACTGCAAGGCGCTCTTTGATTTCTGGTAAGTGGCGGTGACCCGCCACCCCATAGGCTTTGAAACTGTCCCCAGCTTCGCACATTAAACTGCCCACGGCCGCGCCACGGCCGGCACCACTCACACCCGACTTACAGTCGGCCACAATGTGATCAGTGGCGATTAAACCCTGTTCAATCAGTGGTAATAAACCTAATTGAACAGCAGTAGGATAACAACCAGGGTTAGCCACTAAACTGGCCTGTTTAATGGCCTCTTTATTGACTTCTGGCAACCCATACACGGCCTGAGCAACCAGTTCGGCGCAGGCGTGATCCATACCATACCAGTGCGACCAAACATCAATATCCTGAATACGGAAATCGGCAGCCAAATCAATTACCTTAGTGCCCGCGGCCAGCAATGCTGGCACTTGCTTCATGGCCACTCCGTTGGGTGTGGCAAAGAACACTAAATCGGCCTGGGCCAAGGTTTCCGTCGTCGGTTCTGTGAAGGCTAAATCATATTCACCACGCAGGCTTGGGTAAATATCCGACACCGCCCTACCGGCTTCAGAGCGCGAAGTTATCGCACAGACTTCAACTTGAGGATGACGCGCTAACAAACGTAATAGTTCAACACCGGTGTAACCAGTGCCTCCGACAATAGCAACTTTTTGCTTAGGTAAGTTCATGGATATAACAATAATTTAGTTTCGACCGGCCTATGATAATGCCCCACACAGCTAAGTCAACATTAGCAGTAGCCGTACCGCACTGAGGCGTTATTATTGGCCACTTTATTGTTGGGAAATAAAAATTCTCATTGGTGAATTTTTCTGCTAGTATTTGTCGCTCATTCCCTACAGGAAATATTTATTCACAACCTTTCGGAGAGCCTCATGACCAACAATACCGAACAATTTCTATCTGACAATAATATTAACTTTGTCCTCGCTCAGTTTGTCGATATTCATGGTGTTGCCAAAACCAAATCAGTTCCGGCGGCAAACCTAGCTGACGTTGTTGACAATGGCGCTGGTTTTGCTGGTTTTGCCGTTAATGGGCTCGGTATGGAGCCACACGGCCCCGACTTCATGGCCCGTGGCGACTTAGACACCCTGTCGATTGTGCCATGGCAACCCGGTTATGCGCGCATCGCTTGCGATGGTTACGTCAATGGTGAACCTTACCCCTATGACAGCCGAGTGGTATTAAAAAGGCAGGTTGCAAAGTTAACGAGTAGGCAGTGGACATTAAACACCGGGCTTGAGCCTGAGTTCTCATTATTCTCCCGTGATGAGGATCAGGGGGTTACTGTAGTTGATAAATCAGACACATTGGACAAACCCTGTTATGACTACAAAGGTTTGTCACGCTCGAGAAAATATTTAGAAACCTTAGTGGGTGCGTTACAAGCCGTCGACTTTGATGTCTATCAAATCGATCATGAAGACGCCAATGGCCAATTTGAAATTAATTACACTTATAGTGATGCGTTAACCTCTGCAGATCGCTTTACCTTTGTACGTATGGCCGCAGGGGAAATTGCCCACGACATGGGCATGGTCTGTTCATTTATGCCCAAACCCGTTGCCGACCGTGCTGGCAACGGTATGCACTTCCACCTTTCCATTACTGATCCGCAAGGCAATAACTTATTCTGTGATGACTGTGACCCCAGCGGCATGGGCCTATCCTCTATGGCGTATCACTTTATGGCAGGGTTATTACACCACGCCAAAGCCCTATGTGCTTTGTCGGCGCCCACAGTGAATTCCTACAAACGCTTGGTGGTAGGTGGTTCAGCCTCGGGTGCCACATGGGCTCCTGCCTACATTTGTTATGGTGACAACAATCGCTCGGCCATGGTGCGTATCCCTTACGGGCGCTTGGAATATCGCTTGCCAGATTCTTCCTGCAACCCGTATTTAGTGCACGCGGCCATCATCGCCGCGGGGTTAGATGGTATTGATCGTGAGTTAGACCCAGGTGCAGCGCAGAATATCAATCTATACAGCCTTTCCAACGAGCAGCGTCTTGCAGCGGGCATTGACCTGCTACCACAAAACTTAGGCGAGGCCATTGATGCATTAGCAGCCGACACCCAACTTATCGACCTCATCGGGCCGGAAATATGCAACGAATTTATCAAACTCAAACGCGACGAGTGGATTGAATATTGCCGCTACGTCACCGAATGGGAACGCAAACGTTATCTCGAATTATTTTAAGCCTATGTTACCTAACAACTGAGAATTAAAAGGAACAAACCATGTGCGGAATTGTAGGTCTCTACCTAAAAAACCAATCCTTAGAAAATCAACTTGGCAGTATGTTTGCTCCGATGCTTGAGGCGATGACAGGCCGCGGTCCCGATAGTGCGGGGTTTGCCATTTATGGTGATCAAGTGCTCGACGGATCTACCAAAATCACCTTGCGCCACCCTGACCTTGAGTACGATTGGGACACCTTAGCTGATCGCGCTCAAACCCATCTAGCCGTGAGCGTGGCGTTTATGCGTAACCATCATGCCGCCGTGTTCAAGGTGGCTACTGATGCACAAACGGCAAGCGATTATTTTGCCACTCATGCACCAGAGGTGGCGCTATTAAGTGCGGGCCAATCCATAGAGATCCTTAAAGCTGTAGGCCTGCCTGCCGAGATAAGTACGGACTTCAATCTAACCTCCATGCAAGGCAGCCACATCATTGGGCACACCCGTATGGCAACAGAATCAGCCGTCACATTAGAAGGTTCGCACCCGTTTTCTACCGGCCAAGATTTATGTTTGGTGCATAACGGGTCTTTTTCTAACCACAATCGCTTACGCACAGAGCTTGCCTATCATGGCTACCAAATGAAAACCGAAAACGACACCGAAGTGGCCGCAGGGTATCTCACCTGGCGCATGGACCAAGGCGATACGCTGGATCAGTCGTTGAAGCACGCGTTACAAGATTTGGATGGTTTCTACACCCTGGCCATAGGCACCAAGAATGGTTTTGCAGTCATCCGGGATCCTATCGCCTGTAAACCAGCGGTGTTGGCAGAAACAGATGATTACGTTGCCATGGCTTCTGAGTACCAAGCCCTCACCAGTTTAGTCAACATCGAACACGCGCGTATCTGGGAACCAGAACCAGCAACCATTTATTCGTGGCAGCGCGACAGCCAGCAAGGCTAAAAATAAGATAGTTCAATTGGAGATGACATGCAGTCAATTAACCTAGCAGAACACAGCGTACGGCAGCTCAATCAGCTATTACACGACCAATGCAACCACTTCGACCAGTCCCAATGGCAAGTCAGTGCAACCAGCGGCCAGCACAACATTGCTTGTGGTCTCAATCAAAATCTTGAGGTCAACATTCATGGCCACGTAGGCTACTTTTGTGCCGGCATGAACCAACTGGCTCATGTCACTGTGCATGGCAATGCAGGCCAGGGGGTGGCGGAAAACATGATGTCCGGCACGGTGCATGTGAAAGGTGACGCCTCCTCAGCGGCAGGCGCCACGGCCCATGGTGGACTGCTGATTGTCGACGGCAATACCGGCGCACGCTGCGGCATTTCTATGAAAGGTTGCGACATTGTAGTGAAAGGTAATGTAGGCCATATGAGTTGTTTCATGGCGCAAGCCGGAACTCTGGTGGTGTGTGGTGATGCCGGCGAAGCCTTAGGCGACTCACTGTACGAAACCGTCATCTATGTCAAAGGTAAGGTGCAGTCTTTAGGCGCCGACTGCGTTGAAAAACCGCTGACAAAAAAACACCTTACGCAGCTCAAACAACTATTAAAAAGTGCCGGTGCCGAGGAAGACCCTTCACAATTCAAACGCTATGGCTCTGCACGCCAGCTGTATAACTTTAAAGTTGATAACGCTTATTAGGAAACCATCCCCATGAACAACAATCACCAACAGGATAATTTACGTGAATCGGCTACCTTTGACCGCACTACCATGGCGGAAATTCGTCGCGCAGCCGAGACCGGCATTTACGACATCCGTGGTTTTGGCGCCAAACGCAAGCTACCTCACTTTGACGACCTGCTATTTCTGGGCGCCAGCATGTCACGCTACCCATTAGAAGGTTATCGTGAAGCCTGCGACACGTCCGTCACCTTAGGCACTCGGTTTGCTCAAAAACCCATCGTGATCGACACCCCAGTCACTATTGCAGGCATGAGTTTTGGCGCATTGTCAGCCAATGCAAAAGAAGCCTTAGGCAGGGGTGCATCTGCAGTGGGCACCTCCACCACCACCGGTGATGGAGGCATGACCCCTGAAGAACGCAGTCAATCAGACAAACTGGTGTATCAATATTTACCCTCGCGATATGGCATGAATCCAGATGACCTACGCAAAGCCGACGCCATAGAAATCGTCCTCGGCCAAGGCGCTAAACCCGGCGGTGGTGGCATGTTGTTAGGCCAAAAAATAACCGATCGTGTGGCCAGCATGCGTACCTTACCGAAAGGCGTTGATCAACGTTCAGCGTGTCGTCACCCCGACTGGACAGGCCCCGATGATCTGACCATCAAAATTCAAGAACTCAGGGAAATCACCGATTGGCAAATCCCCATTTATATCAAAATCGGGGCAACCCGCACTTACTATGATGTTAAATTGGCCGTTAAGGCGGGTGCAGACGTCGTGGTAGTGGATGGCATGCAAGGGGGTACCGCGGCCACTCAGGAGGTATTTATTGAGCATGTTGGCATCCCCACATTGGCAGCCATACCGCAAGCGGTTCAAGCGCTACAAGACATGGGTATGCATCGTAAAGTTCAGCTTATTGTTTCTGGCGGTATTCGCAATGGCGCGGATGTGGCGAAGTGTATGGCCTTAGGAGCCGACGCGGTGGCCATTGGCACCGCAGCATTGGTGGCTTTGGGTTGCAATGACCCTAAGTATGACGAAGAGTTTAAGCAGATCGGCTCTGCTGCTGGTTTTTATGACGATTACCATGAGGGCAAAGATCCTGCCGGCATCTCCACCCAAGACCCACAACTAGCTCAACGCTTAAACCCTGTGGATGGAGGACGTAAGTTAGCCAATTATATTCGCGTACTCACACTAGAAGCTCAAACCCTGGCCCGTGCCTGTGGCAAGAGCAACCTTAACAACCTGGAACCTGAAGACATGGTGGCATTAACAGTGGAATCAGCGGCCATGGCCAAAGTACCCCTAGTAGGCACCAATTGGATTCCAGGCCAGGCCTTTTAGACTAGTGTGATGCTGAGTAGTTAATCACCGACAGTAGTTTCACAGGTACGCTGTGGAGCTGCTCCGGTCCATGGGGCACATTGCCCTCGAAGGTCAAGCTGTCACCCACCTCTAAGCGGTATATATGATTGCCGTGTCGATATGACAATGACCCCTCAACGATATAAACGAATTCTTCCCCAGGATGAGAAAACGAAGGAAATACCTCGGAAAGGTCATCCATGGTCACTAAAAATGGTTCAAAATTGCGCGTGCCACCACGCTGATAGTTTAATAACCGATACTCGTGGCCTTTGTCTGTACCACGCCTAACCACCTCTAAACCTTCTCCAGATTTGGTAAAGTGGGCATCACCGTCGGCGCGGTTATAGTTGCTCAACAATTGAGATATCGGCATACCTATGGCGTCGCATAGGCGATTAAGGGAATCTAAACTGGGTGAAACTTGCGCATTCTCAATCTTACTAATCATGCCTTGACTGATGCCCGACATCTGCCCAACATCGACAATTTTTAACCCGGCAGCCTTGCGCGCAGATTTAATTGTAAGACCAATAAACTCGTCTAAACCAAATTTTTTGTCCATACATTTATGTCTCTAACCCTGTGCTTGCGCCTAGGTAAACTACGGTCGTCCAGTTTACCCTATGTACCCATCACAATATATTGTAAACTGCATCAATCGCCGCTCGTATATAAAAGATAACAATACAGCCTTAACGAGTTATAGCCTATGTTTTACCTACGACAAGCCTTAGCATGGCGTCTCAATCCCAGCCGCTTTGGAGCCAACCATTTTCGCCGGCGCTTAGCCTATACCGATGCCTTGCCACAAATCAGTTTTTTAGGTTTGATAAGCGGCGTTGCCGCCGCCTTAGTCATTGTTGCATTTCGCAGTTTATTTGAACTGCCATTGGAACACTGGTTACCTGGCGGCACAGCAGAGAGCTTCGAGCAATTAGATCCTATTTGGTATTTTATGCTACCCGTGATTGGTGGCTTGCTTATAGGCCTATGGCTCATGTTATTCCAGCCAGACGAGCGTAAAAGCGGCGTAGCGCACGTCATGGCACGCATGGCCTACCACCAAGGCAAGATGCCCTTCAAAAACACACTCGTGCAGTTTGTGGGGGGTGCCATTGGCATTCTCACCGGCCAATCGGCTGGCCGCGAAGGCCCCGCAGTGCACCTAGGCTCCGCCGTCAGTTCCCAAATTGGTAGCTTTTTCAAGCTACCCCACAACAGTGTTCGCCTGATGGTAGGCTGCGGCACCGCTGGAGCCATTGCAGCTTCCTTTAACACCCCCATGGCCGGGGTTATTTTTGCCATGGAAGTAGTCATGCTCGAGTACAGCATCATGGGGTTTACCCCTGTTATCATTGCTGCCGTTACCGCCACCTTAGTACACAACAGCCTATACGGCGCAGAAATGGCCTTTATGGCGCCTGAGATCAGCATGGCCAGCATGCAAGAGATGCCATTAATTTTAGTTTACGGCGTCATTTTAGGTGCTATGGCAGCACTATTCACCAAAACCCTCACCAGCATGTTGAGCTTTGGTGCCCAGCCGGTATTAGCTCGTATGCTTGTGGCTGGCACAGTTACTGGCTGTCTGGCGTATTACGTACCTCAAGTGATGGGCATGGGAACCGACAGTATTTTGTTAGCCATTGAAGGCCAATACGCCCTCGGCCTACTCATTGCCTTAGCCCTAGCTAAGTTGTTTGCCACTGCGATTAGTATTGGCTTAGGCATGCCTATTGGGCTCATCGGTCCCACCCTATTGATGGGTGCTTGTGCTGGATCCGCCCTTGGCCACATCAGTGGCTACCTACTCGATGGACCTACGTCTGATCCTGGTTTTTATGCCATGCTTGGCATGGGTGCCATGATGAGCGCGGTGTTACAGGCACCACTAACTGCCTTGGTTACACTCATGGAATTGACCCACAACCCAGATATTATTCTGCCCGGCATGGCGACCATTGTGATTGCCAACATCAGTTGCAGCCACCTGTTTAAACAAGATTCAGCCTTTATCGAAATATTGCGTAAACAAGGCATGGGCTACCAGGCCAACCCCATCACCCAAGCCCTCAACCACCAAGGCGTGACTAGCCTGATGCACGATGACATTAGCCATCATCATGACCAGGATATCAGTGGCTGCCAACAGGCCAAAGATCAAGGTTTAAATTGGATGGTGATCAATAACGGCGACGACCATGTCGATCACGTATTACATCAATCTCAAATCGACCTCAACAACAAATTACTTGTAAGCCTTACTGAAGCGGCCGGGCACCCTGCCACCCAGTTTGGTTTTTGTTCATCACGCGCCACCCTAAAAGAAGCATGGGATTTATGTAAAAAGATGGACCATGAGCAACTACTCATTACCGATATCGATGGCAGCATTATGGGCATATTGCCGGTTGACGAGATTTTGAAATATACACAAAAGGAATAAACTAATGGCGGCTAGTAAGGCGGTGTTATTCAGGGGATAATAGCGCCCATATCCCCTAGCTTACGAGTAATCCATGCCAAGCCATCAAACTCCTGTTTCAGCCCAATTATTCAAGTCTGCCCAACAACACATTCCTGGTGGAGTGAACTCTCCAGTACGTGCTTTTAAAGGGGTGGGCGGCCATCCGCTGTTCTTTAAGCGCGGTTTAGGTGCATGGATCACAGACGAAGATAATTTGCAGTATGTGGATTACGTAGGCTCATGGGGCCCTATGATCTTAGGCCATGCCCACCCTAAGGTATTGGCTGCCGTATCCAAAAGCATCGAAAATGGCCTTGGCTTTGGTGCCCCCACCAAAGTGGAAACAGACATGGCCGACAAGTTATGCGGCCTACTGCCCCACATGGACATGGTGCGCATGGTGAGCTCAGGTACCGAAGCCACCATGAGCGCTATTCGCCTTGCTCGCGGTCACACGGGACGCGACAAAATCGTTAAATTTGAAGGCTGCTACCATGGTCATTCAGATTCATTGTTAGTTAAAGCCGGTTCTGGCGCATTAACTTTGGGCGTGCCTAGCTCACCTGGAGTACCAGATAGTATTGCCGAGCATACCATCACCCTTACCTTCAATGACATCAGTAGTGTAAAGCAAACTTTTGCTCAACTGGGTTCAGAAATTTCCTGCATTATTGTCGAACCTGTGGCCGGCAACATGAACTGCATCCCACCCCAAGACGGTTTTTTACAATGTTTACGTGACGTCTGCGATGCCAGTGGCGCACTGTTGATTTTTGACGAAGTCATGACCGGCTTTCGAGTAGGCCCTCAATGTGCCCAAGGCCTCTTTGGCATCGCCCCAGACTTAACCACCCTTGGCAAAGTTATCGGTGGTGGCATGCCGGTGGCTGCATTTGGTGGCCGTAGTGACGTGATGCACTCTTTATCTCCCTTAGGGCCTGTGTATCAGGCCGGCACCTTGTCTGGCAACCCTGTCGCCATGAGCGCGGGATTAGTGATGCTAGAGGAGATTAGTCAGGCGGGTGTATACGAACAGTTAACCACCTATGCCAGCAAACTATTGGAAGGTCTACAGCAGCGGGCAGACGCCGCAGGTGTACCTTTTCTCACCAGCCAAGTGGGCGCCATGTTTGGCTTATTTTTTACTGACCAACCTCAAGTCACTTGTTTTTCCGAAACCATGGCCTGCGATGCCAAAAAGTTTGGTCGCTTCTTTCACTTGATGCTGGCCGAAGGCGTGTACCTAGCGCCGTCTGCATTTGAAGCTGGTTTTGTCTCTACCGCCCACGGCAAGCAAGAGTTGCAACACACCCTTGATGCCGCCGAGCGGGCTTTTGCTGCGCTATAAGTGATGCTCAATATTGTTTATCTATTGTTGGCCATGGGTCTGCTGGGATTAAGCGGAGCTATTTGGCGCCTTACACTGGACCGAGGGTTGCTCAAAACAACGGCCCTGAGTCTAGCGCTCGCGGCCTTTGGCTGCCTTGCGAGCATGCAGTGGCTAATACCTCACCTAGGGCCAGTATTAGCCGCCATGGGATATAACGTGAGCCTGTATATTAGCCTACCCATGCTGGTGCTTGCGGTGATCGATTGGCGCTACGACTGGCACTGGCAGAAAGCCACTTGGGGGCGTATTTTTCTTGCCCTAGCGGCTCTGTTTGAGCTCTTGAGGCGAGCTGATACCAGCCTTGGCTCCATGCTCATAGAAGGGCTTGGTTTTGAAACCGGTTATGGTTTACTGTTGGCCACAATAGCCATGCTTGGTATAGGCCTCTACTTATATTTTGCGGCTTCACTAATGGCCGCGGCTTCTCCAGGCACGTCGCCTAAGTGACTACGGCTTGCGGCAATTAATTTCCAGAAATAATACTGATAGTTGTTTTGCTGCGGCACTAGCGTTAAGCCTTTAAGGGCCAATTGTTCGGCTCTTGAAGCCTCTCCTAATGACAACTGCAAGGCCGCTAATCGAGCGTACACCTTTGGCTCACGCGGGGCGATACGCTGAGCTCTTTGTAGCTGAATCACGGCTTGTGTCACCTTACCTTTGGCCTTGAGCTGATCGGCTTCTGCTAACAACTGCTCAACCACCCGCTGATCGGAGGCCGGTAAAACAACGGCAGGAGCTGCTGACGCTGAAATGGTGGAGGCTGGCTGAACCTGTTCCACCGGTTGTACCTGCACCACATTGGTCGCTTGAATTGGGCTGGTTTGTGGCTGGGCTGTAATAGTGACTGCTGGCGTTTGCACCTGCGGGTGCAACTTAGGCACCACCGCTGATGCTGGCGCAACCACGGGTTGCGCTACGCCAGTATCATTTTGACCCGCAGGGGACAAGCGTTCCGAAACCCTAGCGGTCACACTCAAGTCCTGCACTATGGGCCCATACCCTGGGCCTGCACAGGCACTCATCAACATGACAACCGCTAATAGCGGTAGTCGGCCCACGACTGCTAACTCATTGGTAACATTCACGTATTAATATCCACATTGTTTGGTTGTCACTGGCGCCAGTGGCTTTTGTATTGGCAACCACACGCCATCGGCACACCGGCTTGGCATCGCCTTGCCAGTTTTTGGGTTGAGGTAATAGTAGTCTACAGATTGCGGTTTGATATCTTGGTAGGGAGTATAAGCTAAGTTTTTCAT
>CBDUDU010000059.1:0-14224 GCA_965366045.1 uncultured Oceanospirillaceae bacterium | reverse complement strand
CCGGCGACTCCGACATACCAATAATGGGGCAGGGTTTAGGGTTGAGGTGACAAAATTTTAGAAAATCGTTGGCGTAGCCTTTCGGTAAAATGCATAGGTTGCCTTGTACAAAACCCGAACAAAGGCCCGATGTATTGCTAGTCATGCTGCCGCTGCGAATTTGTTGGCGCAATTGATAAGGTGTAGTAGTCATTTTGGCTTCAATATGGAGTCGATTGATGGCTATTTTGCAGTGCTAGGGCGTGCCTGTCTAATGAAATCTATTGCAGTGTCTGATAAAAAAACATGATCAGTTTATAAGGAAATCGATTCCATTTTTCATAATTGATAGCTTTTAGCGTGGTAACATACCCCTAGTCATGCATAAGGTGCTAATTTGCCTACAGATGCTCTTACCCAAGAGCGTAAAATTAGGCTCAGGAGAAGGACGTGATATTAACAGGGAACTGGTGGTTGGTACTGGTCTGTTGCTTGGTTGTAGTAACGCCAGTATGGGCCGGTTTTGACAACCGGATAGAAGTATCAACGTGGCTTACCCAAAACAGCGACCTGGGTTTTGAAAAATCTGAGGTGGCCACTTTTTTAGCTCAAACTAAGGCCAAGCCTAGCATTATCCCCATCATCAGTAATGCCCCGGAAAGGAAGTGGGCTTGGAGCCAATACGGCAGGCGCATGGTGAGCGACTCGCGTATCAAACGGGGCAAGCAATTTGTTCTGGAAAATTCTGCACAACTTGATCTGGTTGCCCAAGCCACGGGTGTTGACAGCGCCATCATTGCGGCCATTGCCGGTATTGAAAGTAACTACGGTGCTAATATGGGCAAGCATTTAACCCTGCGTGTGTTGGCCACTCTTGCGTTTGATTACCAGCGCCGTAGCGGTTTTTTCCAGCGTCAATTAGCGGAGTTCTTTCGGCTTTGTTATAGCCAAGGCTTAGACCCGACCAAGGTTAAGGGATCATCGGCAGGTGCGGTCGGTATGGGGCAGTTTATCCCTACCAGTTATCGAGATTTTGCCGTTGATGGTGATGGCGACCAGCGCATCGATTTGTTCCACAGTAAGGCCGACAACATCGCTAGTATTGCTAATTATGTGTCCCGCCACCGCTGGCAAGCCGATGCGCCTTGGTTGCTGGCTGTGAATGCGGACGAAGTACAGACCCGCTGGTTAAGCGCAAAGGCCAGCAATAAAGGTGTGGCACTCGAAGAATGGCAGCGGAGGGGTTTATCCTTGTCTAGCGCAGCCATGCTGTGGCCACACCAAAAGTTTAATTTGTATGCCTTTTCCACCGCAGGAGAAGATGAATATCTGCTGGGTGGCGCTAACTTTTACGCCATAACTCGCTATAATCACTCGCTTTGGTATAGTCGAGCTGTGATGGGCATTGCCCAAGCTATTGCTGCACCTTAATCACCCATTCAAAAGGTTAGTTACATGCCCTATCAGTTTCGTTTAGTCACCACCGTGTTGGTGGCGTTGAGTTTGGCTGCTTGCTCCGGTACGGGTAGTCAACCTACAGGGGTGTCTCATGCGGCGGTGGTGGCTGCAGCGAAAGCTAAAACCGAAAGTCGTTATGCCATTAAACAAGACGTCGGCCCGCAGCAACATAAAGACATGAGTAAAACACCTGACGCTGTGCCTAAAGTCGAGCCGCGTAGCCGAGGTGGTAATAAGAGCCGTTATGAGGTTTGGGGTAAACAATACTCAGTGATGGCGTCTAGCTTAGGTTATACCCAGCGTGGTTTAGCCTCGTGGTATGGTCAAAAATTCCATGGACACTTAACCTCCAATGGTGAAACCTATGACATGTATGCCATGAGTGCGGCCCACAAATCCTTACCCTTGCCAACCTATGCTCGTATCACCAATTTAGCCAATAATAAAGTGGTGATCGTACGAGTTAATGACCGAGGACCGTTCCATGGTGACCGCGTTATTGATCTGTCTTATGCAGCGGCGAGTAGGCTGGATTACCGTAAAACCGGCGTTGCCGAGGTATTGGTCGAGGCTTTGGACCCTACGCAGTGGACACCCGCAATGGAGCGATCTATCCGTCAGCAGCGCAACAGCAATAGCTATACACCAACTAAAACTGTGGCCGTAAAAACCGCAACCATAGTGGCGCAGCCGGTTAAGGAAATTCGCCAACAGCGTCACCGTGTGAGTGGCTATTATGTACAGGTGGCCGCGGTTTCCAAAATTAGCGGCGGCTTGTTGTTGCGTAATACCCTGACCCAGCAGTTACGTCGCAGCAACGTGTTTGTAGAGCAGGCGAGCGATCGAGCTAATTTATATCGAGTATTAGTAGGGCCCATTGCCAATGATGCAGGGGCACTTGCCTTGGTCCAACAAATAGCGCAACTAGGCCATGGTCAGGGCATAGTGATTAGGCCTTAATTGGGCTGTTTTTTGCAATAGTGAGATGGGACTGTATGTGCTACAATTCGGGCCTTTAAAAATACCGTTAAATTTTTCAAATGCAGCACTTAATGTTGTTTTGAGCCAATAAACTAGGGTGGTTTGAGTATGGCGAATATTGTGGTTTCGACCAGGTTATTAATGCAAAGGATGCAGGCCCTTACGGCCGCTGCTTTTGCGAGTGTGGCTTTGGTGATGTTGATGGTGAGCCCTGTTTATGCAGCGCAAGCACTAGTGCCTCAGCCGCCTCAGCTAGTTGCGAGTGCCTACATTCTGATTGACGCCGTCACTGGTAAGGTGATTGTGGAACACAATGCGGATCAAATATTACCCCCAGCCAGCCTCACAAAAATGATGACGGCGTATATGTTGTCTTACGAAGTGGCTGCCGGTAATGTGAGTTTCACAGACCAAGTACGCATTAGCGAAAAAGCATGGCGCACAAAGGGCTCGCGCATGTTCATTCAAGAAGGCAAGTTTGTACTGTTAGAAGACTTAATGCGCGGCATTATTATTCAGTCTGGTAATGATGCCAGTGTGGCGGTTGCCGAGCATTTAGCCGGCAGTGAAGAAGCCTTTGCCGACTTGATGAATCTACATGCCGTGCGCTTAGGTATGACGCAAACTCATTTCCGCAATGCTACGGGTTTACCCGCCGAAGGTCACAGTACTACGGCACGAGATTTGGCTATTTTGGCCCGCGCCATCATTCGAGACTACCCAGAAGACTATAAAGTTTATGCCGAAAAAGAGTTTACCTATAACAAAATTCGCCAGCCTAACCGCAACAAACTTTTGTGGCGAGACAGCACTGTAGACGGCCTTAAAACTGGTTATACTTCTGCTGCAGGTTATTGCCTAGTGGCTTCTGCCAAGAAAGATGGCCAGCGTTTAATCTCTGTTTTACTGGGTGCTTCGGGCACTGAGTCTCGAGCCCAAGAATCGCAAAAATTGCTCACCTATGGCATGCGCTTCTTTGAAACACATCAATTATATGATGCCCAAGAAGTGGTGGCTCAAGCCCGTGTTTGGGGTGGTGCAGAGGACTATGTAGAATTATCGATTGCAGACGATCTGGCGGTGACAATTCCACGTGGGCAGGCTAAATACATCAAGGCTGAGATGACTGTTAACAAAGGCATAGAAGCGCCTATAATGGCAGGTCAAAGCTTAGGTCGCTTGGAAATAAGGTTGGACGGTGAGTTAATTGTTGAACGCCAGTTAGTCGCCAGTGCTGATGTCAAAGAAGGTGGTTTTATTAAGTCTATCAGCGACAGTGTAGCAAGAATGTTTAGCGATGAATAAGACCACCGACGCCCCTAAAATTGAGTTTCCCTGTGCTAACTATAGTATGAAAATTGTGGGCCGTAAAACGCCAGATTATCAGGCTTGGGTGGTGCAGTGTGTGCAGCAATTGGCGTCCGATCTAGACCTTAAAAAGGTGCAGGTAGTAGACAGTCGTAACGGCAACTTCCAGTCTATCCGTTTGGCTATTACGGCTCAAAGCGAAGCCCATTTACAGCAAATTCACCAAGCCCTATTAGCCGGTGGTAAGGTGCATCTTGTTCTCTGATGAGCAATACTGCAGCACTGCCAGTAGTCTGGTTATTCGACGGCTAGAGAGCCAAGACTACGCACAAAGTTGGCAGGCAATGCAGGACTTTACCAACCAACGTAGTGCTGCATCTATGGATGAAGTGTGGTTGTTGCAACACCCTCCAGTGTTCACCCAAGGTCAAGCGGGTAAAGCAACACATATATTGGATGCAGGGACTATCCCTGTGGTGCAATCCGACCGTGGCGGGCAAGTAACCTACCACGGCCCTGGGCAATTAATGATGTATGTGTTGTTAGATTTAAAACGCCTAGGCATTGGTGTTAGACGCTTGGTTACCCTGTTGGAACAGGCACTTATTGACTGCCTCAACAATTTTGATATTAAGGCTCAGGCAGACCCGAAAGCGCCGGGGGTTTATGTAGATGGCAGTAAAATTGCTTCTTTAGGCCTTCGGGTTCGAAAAGGCTGTAGTTTCCATGGATTGGCGCTCAATGTAGACATGGATTTAGCCCCCTTTGAGCGCATTAACCCCTGTGGTTACCCTGGCCTAAATATGGTGCAGATGAGGGACTTGGCAGACTTTACGGCTCATGGCTTTAATCTAGACCAGGTGGCGCAGGTGTTAAGCCTGAGTTTAGTTGAACAGTTGCATTACCAAACAGTTAATTATACCCAACACGCTTGGGCTCCAAATAACTCCAATATGGCAAGTGATTATGACCAAACCCTATAAAGCTGAAGCCGGCGTTAAGTTACGCGGCGCAGACAAAGTAGCACGTATCCCAATTAAAGTTATTCCCACGGAAAAAATGCCCCGTAAACCGGATTGGTTGCGAATTAAAGTGGTGAGCTCGCCGGAAGTTAACCGTATTAAGGCTAAATTGAGAGAACATAAGCTAGCCTCTGTATGTGAAGAAGCGAACTGCCCCAACCTAGGGGAGTGCTTTAGTCAAGGCACCGCTACCTTTATGATTATGGGTGAAATTTGTACTCGCCGCTGTCCTTTTTGTGACGTTGCCCACGGCCGGCCTAATCCACTGTCTGTCGATGAGCCTAAAGAGTTGGCTACTGCAGTAGCCGATATGGCGTTAAAGTATGTGGTAGTGACGTCGGTCGACAGAGATGATTTACGCGACGGTGGCGCACAACACTTTGCCGATTGTATTGCCGCTATTAATGAGCGCACACCCGTCACCCAGGTAGAAGTGCTGGTGCCCGACTTTCGCGGGCGCATGGACATTGCACTAGATATTCTTCAGCAAACACCCCCCCATGTGTTTAATCACAATTTAGAGTCGATTCCTCGGTTGTACAAAAAGATCAGACCCGGCTCCGATTATGCCTGGTCCTTGCAGTTGTTAGAAAAGTACAAACAGCGTTGTCCAGACGTGTTAACTAAGTCTGGCCTGATGCTGGGTTTGGGAGAAACCAATGAAGAAGTGCTTCAAGTATTACAAGATTTAAGAGACCATGGTGTGGACATGCTAACCCTAGGGCAGTACTTGCAACCGAGCCTTAATCACCTTCCAGTAGACCGCTTTGTGCCACCTGCTGAATTTGACGAATTAGGTGCAGCGGCTAAAGCCATGGGTTTTAAACACGTCGCTAGCGGGCCTTTGGTACGTTCTTCTTATCATGCCGATTTACAAGCCAAGGGTGAAGTGATAAGTTGATGCCAGATTATCAAAATAAGCCCCGTACTTCAGCTAAGGGGATTCAAATTAATGTGTAGTCGATGAGTGCGAGCCAACGTGTGCTTGTGGGTTGATGACGACCTATTGAACCAAGAAGTTATCAGTGAGTTCCTAGCCATAGGTGATTATGCTATTAATTTAGCTGATGACGGTCAGTAGGCTGTAGAGATGGTCCAGAACAACGACTATGATTTCGTACTCATGGATATCATGATACCCCATATGGACGGCATTGAGGCCACTTCCAAGATCAGAGCCTTGGCCGATCCCAATAAAGCAAAAACACCGGTGGGGGCGATCACTGCTCGTAATCCAGTCACCGATCAAGAGATTTGGTTTGCCATTGGGGTGAATGATTTTGTTGGCAAGCCGTTTTCCGAAGAAAAGTTTATACAGGTGGTCAGCTCCTATATTTAATGAACGATAACAAGTGAAGAGGTAGTTGTGGCAATAGTACATTGGTTAGGCGCCGGTTTGTCCAGCGCACCCGGCATTGAGCGGTTGATTAATAACGGCACCGAACTGTGGTTATGGAACCGCACTCTGAGCAAAGCCCAGACGGTTATCGAACACTTAGAAGGCACATGCCAGGCCCGCACTTTGGATTGGCAAGAGCTGGAAAATCATGTAAGCCAAGGTGACATTGTAGTGTCGATGCTGCCGGGCACCTTTCATGTACAGGCTGCTGAATTGGCGTTGAACAAAAAAGCCCACTTTGTATCCAGCAGTTATTTATCGCCAGCCATGCTGGAACTAGACGAGCGGGCACGAAAGTTAGGCCTATGTTTAGTCAACGAAGTGGGTTTAGATCCCGGTATTGATCATTTGTTGGCCTATTCCTTACTCAATGACTACCGTGATTCTGCCGCTTATGCCGCCAACAATCGTATCGAATTCCGCTCCTTTTGCGGTGGTTTACCAGCCGAAGAAAACGATTTCAAATACAAATTTTCATGGTCACCTTTGGGAGTGCTTAACGCCTTGCGTACGACGGCTCAATGGATAGATGACTCACAAGTGAAAACCTGCCCTAAGCCCTGGCAAGCCATGTGCAATTACACCATGCCTTTGAGTGAAAATTATAGTCCCACCTTTGAGTCGATCCCTAATCGAGATTCGTTGCCATTTATGGCCCAATATGGCTTTGATCCTCAATGGACTGTGGATATCTTTGTCCGCGGATCCTTGCGTTTACAAGGTTGGTCATCGGCATGGCAAGATGTGTTTAGCTTAATAGAATCAGGTGATAACGCCGACATTGAAGCTCAATTGGTCGCCAAATCAGACGAGCTATGGCAGCAACACGCCTTCAAAGCCGGCGAACAAGATCGCGTGGTCTTGTATGTAGAATTGTTGGCCAAGGATGAAGATACCGGTGAAACCATTTGGCGCGAAAGTTATTCTATGGATGCGTTTGGCAATGAGCATGGCAGTGCTATGGCGCGTCTAGTGTCGACCACAGTGAGCCTCGCGGTCGAAGCCGTATTGCAAGAACGTATTGCGGCTGGAGTAAGTGCAGCGCCTCAAAAAATGGATCTAGTGAGCGATTGGTTATGGTACTTAGATGATAACCACGAGAATATTCAACACCTCAATCACATGGAATGACGAGTATGCAAGCTAACCAAACCGCAATCGTGGTGGGAGCGGGTATGGTCGGCCTGTCTTGTGCTTATGCATTACACATGCGTGGCATCAAAGTCACCGTGGTTGATCGCGACATTGAGGGCGACAAAACCTCCTATGGCAATGCGGGTGCTTTGGCGATTAGTGAGTGTGTGCCCCATAGCCTGCCAGGTCAAATCTGGTCCATACCTAAATGGCTATTAGATCCGATGGGGCCTTTGTCCCTAAGGCCCGCACATATTCCTTCGTTTATGCCGTGGATGCTTGCGTATCTTGGGCATAGCCGCAAGCGTCAAGTTGCCCACATTGCCGACGCATTACATGCTATCAATGAGCGAGTAAGTGCCGATTATGACCCCATGTTACAAGCCATTGGTTATGCCGATAAAGTACACGACAAAGGTTGTATACGGGTCTACGACAGTTATAAAAGTTTTAAGAAAAACGCCCTAGAATGGCGTATACGTAAACAACATGGCCAAGATTACGAATTGTTAGGCGAAGATGACTTGCGCCGTATGGCGCCAGCCATTGGCAAGGCCAAGCAGTTTGGTGTGTTCCAGCCTCAATGGCGCATTATGGATGACCCGAAAGGTTTGGTAGGCTGCCTGAGAGACTGGTTGTTGGCGCAGGGCGTTGCCATGGTTAATACCAACGTCGATGCTTTGGAGTGCGAACACAATCGTGTGATAGGCGTTACCACTAGCCAAAGCGTTATCAATGCCGACATGACCATAGTAGCGGCAGGAGCTTGGTCTAAGACGTTAGCTAAACAAGTGGGGGAGCGTTGTTTGCTAGAGTCTGAGCGAGGTTACAATACCACCTTACCTAACCCCAATATTAGCTTAAAACACGAGTTGCTATTTGCTGAAGAAATGTTTGTGGCTTCGCCTTTGGCTATTGGATTGCGGGTAGGGGGAGCATCCGAATTTGCAGGCCTTAAGGCTGCCCCAAACTATAGCCGCAGCGATAATTTGTTACGTTTAGCGAAGCGCTATTTGCCAGATCTTAATGCTGAAGGCGGCACACAATGGATGGGTCATCGGCCGTCTACCCCGGACTCATTACCGGTATTAGGCCCGTCCGTTAAGTGGCACGGTTTATGTTATGCCTTTGGCCATTCTCACTTAGGTATGACCCAAGCGGCCAGTAGCGGGCAAATGTTAGCAGAAGCGTTAATGCAACCGGAGTTAAATACAGATTTGAGCGCTTATAGTATTGGTCGGTTTAACTAGCTAAACCAATGTCTGTGCCGGTTAGGCACAAGGTGAGTTGGCTTATTAAATCCCACACATTAGCCGTACCTACACCTTTGATGCTCTGATCAATTTGTTGGCATTGGTGTAACATTTTGGCTAGGCTCTGGTTGTTGTGTTGTTGCGCCGCATGGCGCAAACAGGCTTTACGTTTTTCCCACACACGTTCTTGGCGCAAGCCTGCTTCAATGCCCTGCTCATGGTTAATGAGTTTGTGCAGTAGCCGAATCTCTCGGCTTAACACCCACAACATGGCCATGGCGTCGGTGCCTTCTTCGCGTAACCCATAAAGCATGGTTAGGCTACGCTCGGGGGAACCTCCAAGCGCTGTGTCTACCAATTGAAAACTACTGTATCGCGCATGGCCACCTACATCACTAGCAATGTCGTCGGCGGTGATCTGTTTGTTGGGCCCCTGCAAGGTAAACTTCTCGAGCTCTTGGGCGGTGGCTAATAGATTGCCTTCGGTACGTTGCACCAATAATTGGCTGGCATCGTCGGTAATGCTTAGGTTGAGAGATTGCGCCCGTTTCTGTACCCAGCGAATCATTTGAGGCACTTCCAGCGGGTAGATAGGGATACACACGCCAGCGTTTTCGAGGGCTTTAAACCACTTGCCTTTTTGGCCGCTGCTATCTATCTTGCCACTGCTAATCAGTATGAGGTTGTCTGGATTCGGCTCGGCCACCAACTGAGCTAGAGTGGCGGAGCCTTCTTTTCCGGGCTTACCGCTGGGCATGCGTATTTCAATAATCTTGCGGCTGGAAAACAGTGATATGGCTTGATCGGCGGCGTTAATTTGTTGCCAATCAAAACGCCCTTCAACGTGAAATAAATCGCGCTCTAAAAAATCCTGCTGATGTGCATGCTGGCGAATAGCGTCACATATCTCTTGTTGCAACAATGGCTCGTCACCAAACACCAAATAGCAGGCGGCTAAACTTTGGCTTAAATGCTGCTCAAGTTGATCGGCTTTAATTTGCATGGCGGTTATTGTTGGCGGCTAAGTTGGCGCATCACACGGCTAGCGAGTTGGCGATACAGCAAGGCCCAACTATCTGCGTCTATACGTTGGTTAACGGTTGCCTGTGCGCCGCTCAAGTCAACATCAGCGCTAACCGACAATGGCAGGGCTGAGTCGCTGGACTCCGATTGGCTGCCAGAGGTTTGGTATAGGTAACGAGTGCTCAATGTGTAACGCCATACGGTAACGTCGCCATTTTGATCCAAAATAAGTTCCGCTCGGTTTTGTAGCGTCTGAGTTAAGCTCAGTTGAGGTCGTAATAACGGCTGCGTATTGAACGTTTCAAGTGACTCAAGCTCAACCTGTTGTTGCACTAATAAGGCAGTCACTTGGACGCTTAGCTGGGTGTCGTTAGAGTACAAGCTTAGCGTTGCGGGATAGGCCGCTTGGCTCTGCCCTTGCAGGTGAAAACCACAACTGCCCAGCAGCAGACTAATACACACCAAGGCTAACTTAAAGGTCAGTTTAGATATAAGCTGAGAGGATATGGCTTTCATTTATACGGCTCGCTTAGCTAACCACAATGTTAACTAGTTTGTTAGGCACAACAATCACCTTACGTACCGCTTTGTCGGTAATAAAGCTTTGCACTTTGTCGTCGACCAAGGCCAACTGCTGAATGGTATCACGGTCGGTGTTGGCATTGATGCTAATTTTGCTACGCAACTTGCCGTTCACCTGAATCATCATATCGATATTAGATTTCACCAACGCCTGGGCATCTACTTCTGGCCATGGGGTTTGCAAAATATCATCGGTGCCTTCAAAGGCTTGCCATAAACTGTGGCATAGATGCGGTGTAAATGGCGACAGTAACAATACAGATGTGCGTATGCTCTCGGCGCGTACGGCTAAACCCTGCTCCGAACTATCATCAAACTTTAAAGTAGCATTGCTGAGCTCCATAATGGCTGCAATGGCGGTATTAAAGGTGTTACGGCGGTCGATATCATCACTCACCTTTTCAATGGTTTCATGGGTTTTACGACGCATATCCTGTTGTTTTTGGTTGAGCTTAGCCACGTCTAAAGCTGGTGCTGCTGGCCCAGCTAAGTGTTGCTGCACTTGTTTCCAAAAACGCTTAATAAAACGTTGTGAACCTTCAAGACCTGCGTCGGACCACTCTAAAGACTGCTCTGGGGGCGCTGCAAACATGGTAAACAAGCGCACAGCGTCTGCGCCATACTGATCAATCATGGTTTGTGGGTCAATGCCGTTATTCTTCGACTTAGACATCTTGCCCATGCCATCGTACAACACGGCCGAGCCATCCGACTTTTTAATCGCACCAGTAATGCGGCCCTTGTCATCAATGACAGGGTCAACGTCTAACGGAGAAATCCAGTCTTGGCCGCCTTTGGCGTCTTCTTGGTAGTAAGTATGAGCTAATACCATGCCTTGGCAAAGCAGTTTTTTAAAGGGCTCGTCAGAGGACACTAAACCCATATCACGCATCAACTTATGGAAGAAACGCGAGTAAAGTAGGTGTAAAATAGCGTGTTCAATACCACCTACATATTGGTCAACTGGTGCCCAGTAATCAGCAGAGCCAGGCGCTAACATGCTGTCATTGTGGTTGGCGCTAGTAAAGCGCGCGTAATACCAAGACGACTCCATAAAGGTGTCGAAGGTGTCGGTTTCACGTTCGGCGGCGCCACCACACTTAGGGCAGCTGGTGTTAATGAACGAGGCCATCTTCTTAATAGGCGAACCACTGCCGTCAAACTCAACCTCCGTAGGCAATACCACGGGCAGCTGGTCTTCAGGCACGGGTACCGCGCCACAGGTGTTGCAGTTGATCACTGGAATAGGCGCGCCCCAATAACGTTGGCGTGAAACGCCCCAGTCTCGCAAGCGATAGTTAGTGGTTACTTTGCCTTTGCCTTGCTGATCAAGCTCGGCGGCAATGGCATCAAAAGCCAGTTGAAATCCCATCTCGTCAAAGACGCCAGAGTTAACTAACAAACCTTTGTCGCTATAGGCTGCTTTGCTCACGTCCACTTCAATAGACTCGTCGGCGGGGCGAATCACTTGTTGGATATTAAGGCCGTACTTAGTGGCAAATTCCCAGTCGCGCTGGTCGTGTCCGGGGACCGACATCACCGCACCAGAACCATAATCCATCAATACAAAGTTGGCAGTCCACACGGGTACAGGTTGGCCGGTAAGAGGGTGAATGGCGCTAAAGCCAGTGTCCATGCCTAACTTTTCCATAGTGGCCATATCAGCTTCGGCCACTTTCATGTTTTTGCAACTGTTGATGAACTCGCCCATCGCTGGGTTGGTCAGTGCCGCCTTTAATGCCAGAGGATGTTGAGGTGCAACTGCGACGTAAGTGACGCCCATTAACGTATCTGGGCGCGTGGTAAACACTTCTAAGGCGCCGTATTCGGCCACTTCAAAACTCAACTCAACACCCTGAGAACGGCCGATCCAATTACGCTGCATAGTGCGTACTTGTTCGGGCCAATCGTCTAATTGGTCAAGATCGTCAAGTAACTGGTCGGCGTAGTCGGTGATTTTAAGGAACCATTGTGGGATTTCTTTGCGCTCTACTAAAGCGCCAGAGCGCCAGCCGCGGCCATCAATGACCTGCTCGTTAGCTAATACGGTTTGGTCAACGGGGTCCCAGTTAACCACGGCATTCTTTTTGTAAACCAAGCCTTTGTCGAGTAGCTTGGTAAAAAACCACTGTTCCCAGCGATAATAAGACGGCTCACAGGTAGCCAACTCGCGGCTCCAATCGTAACCAAAACCCATGCGCTTGAGCTGGTCGCGCATGTAGGCAATGTTCTCGTGAGTCCACTGGGCCGGAGGCACATTGTTTTTCATAGCCGCATTTTCTGCGGGCAGGCCAAACGCATCCCAACCCATGGGTTGCAACACGTTTTTACCTTGCATGCGCTGGAAGCGCGAAATCACGTCGCCAATGGTGTAATTGCGCACATGGCCCATGTGTAGTCGACCACTTGGGTATGGGAACATAGATAAACAGTAAAACTTTTCTTTATCTTCTTGCTCAGTTACTTTAAAAACTTTGTTTTTGTCCCAGTACGATTGTACTTTTGACTCTATATCTTGCGGGGTATATTGCTCTTGCATTTACAATTCCAAACTTATTGCAAAAAATCACTAAAAAATTGCTGTTAGGATAACCTAAATTTGCATTAGTTTGAATAAATTTCACCCTTGAAACGTCAATGCGCGCTAGATTCAAGGTAGGTTTAATGTTCGCTTAACAAATATTTATTAAAAATCACTCATAACTGTATGAAATTTCCTATACTTATTACTAATTAACATCTTCAGTTGGTGAACTCATGGATAAGCAAAATAGTTATTTTGATTGGATTAACGACCTCCATGCGTGGTTGAAAGATGTTGAGCATCATGAAATGAAACATTTAATTGAAAACTTAATGCAAGGAGAACAAAAATTAAAAGCGTTTAAACATACGAGTGAAAAGCAATTAGCTATTTATCAAAAAAACTTATTACTCGATTTATCTCACTACCAACAAAATCAATCTCAATATAATGACCTCGCTTTACAAGAATTTAAAGAAACAATTTGGTGTGAGTTGGCAGTCATTGCCGATAAATCACAACTTGAATGGCAATCCTTATTGGAAGACTTTAAACATAATGGAGAATATCATCAAGGACAATGGATAGGCTTTGGAGAGCTTGTTTGCAAGGAGTGTGGCGATATTACCCATAGCTTCCATCCGACTCAAATATCGGCTTGTAATGAATGTGGTGGAATATATTTTATTAGACGTGCTTTATCGCCTTAAATCCTTCTGAACAAAATCATTATTAAAATCAAAGATCTTTAACTGCCTATGATAAGCTTATGAAATAACAAGCCCAGTAGAGGTAAAGTAAGGGATGAATAAAGAAAATAATGCATTAAGCCCAATGGCACTGGCACCTAAAATAGATATGGCGCATGTAAATAACTGCATGAGCATACCGTATCCTGAGTCATTGAACTTCATTGGCCAAAATCGTGCGCAAACTGCAATCGATTTTGCTTTAGGCATGGAAATGCCAGGTTATAACTTATATGTCATGGGGGAGGCGGCACTCGGTCGCTTCTCAATTGTGAATGATAAATTAACGCAACATAGTAAAACCAGAAAAACACCTTTAGAGTGGCTTTATGTTAATAATTATGACGATCATAGAGAGCCGATTTCTATATGTTTGCAACCAGGTGAAGGTAAAGTTTTTTGTGATGACATAGATTCATTGATTGATGAAATTATGGACACATTTCCTGCTGCTTTTGATAGCCTCTCAACAGGATCGCCAGGAGCATTAATACTAATAATAAATGCTATTAGAGAAATAGCAATTAGCATAGGAATAAAAGTTAAAACTCTTTTTATGGTATATTTTAACATCTTGAATTATTCAATTGTAGAAATTCTGTTTTTATACTCAAGATTTAACTTTAAACTATTTAGAATAACGGAAGGCCTTTCTATTAACATGCTTCTTTTTCTAAATTGATCATCAGTCTCATTATTTTTCTGAAATCTTCTATGTATTGCTATTTTCTTTTTAGTACTATATAAGAAAACGTATGGTTGATCATCATAGATTTTTTTCTGTAACTTATGTAGAGCTTCTAGATGTTCTT
>CBDUDU010000058.1:0-14231 GCA_965366045.1 uncultured Oceanospirillaceae bacterium | reverse complement strand
AAAACCACCATGCTGTTTATCAGCCATGACTTATCCATAGTGCGTTATATTGCTGACCGCGTGATGGTGATGTATTTAGGCCATGTGGTGGAAATGGGCACCACCGATCAGGTGTTTAGCCCACCGTACCACCCCTACACCGAAGCCTTGTTATCGGCAGTACCGATTGCCGACACCAGCGTGGAACGTAAACACATTGTCTTGGATGGCGACATTCCATCAGCCATGGACCCGCCTCCAGGTTGCCCTTTCCAAAGCCGTTGTCAGCACAAACAGCAAGTACCCGACAACTTGTGCGAGCGGGAGCTTCCGCCCATGAAGCACATGGCCGAACATCATGATCTTAGGTGTCACCTCAGCGATGACTTTTTGGCCAGCATGATTCCAGTGATTCAGCTCGCAAACTAACGAGTCTTTGCGTCCCAAAACAATCGCTTCGCTCCTCGCAGAGACGGGGCGTGCCGTTCCTAATCGCGAATTAGTGCTAATAAGTCAGCCAGGTTACCCTTCTCCAACTGTTCAATGTAGTCCAGTACCCGTTGGGCTTTGTTTGCACCCCAAACGGGCTCACACAGGCTCATGTATTTGTCGCGGAATTGAGTAGGGCTCATGGGTTTATGGGGGTCGCCCAAGGCCTCGTGGGGCTCAGAACTTATTTGTGTGCCGTTATCCATACGTATGTTCACGTGGGCCCAGCGTTCAGCCGGAAATACAGCGTTATAACCCGCGTCTTCCACTAACCTGACTTTTGAAATCATGGTCTGTACCTGAGCATCCTCAAAGCCGCTATAAACATCATCTGCACTAATAACACCATTGAGCACCGCCATTGCTACTGGAAAACTAATGGCGTACTGGGCTTGCTCGGTATCACTTGGCACATCACTAAATAACCTAACCCCTTCATGAAAAGTAGACACGGTAATTTGTTGTACCTGAGACGGATCAAATTGGTGTTGTTGGCGCAAACTCAAACATGCGGCTACGGCGGGTTGCGCCCAGCGACACACCGGGTAAGGTTTAAAATACTGATTAAGAATCTGCCAGTGTTGCCCCAAGTCTTGCCAATAACCCATGGCGTCATCACCGGTAATAGTGATCGCAGGTGCGCCGGTAAACCCTTCGGCGGCCAAATAAGCCGCCGAAGTACCGGCCATGGCGCCCCAGCCGGAACCATCTTTGAGCATGGTGGGATGGTCGATGTTACGCATCATCTGGCTACGTGGGCCATGATATTCAGCGATGCCAACGGCATGGTCAAACTGTACTGCATCAAGACCCAATACATGGGCCGCCAAGGCCGCACAATTGACAACGCCCCAAGCGCCCGAGGTGTGATAATCAGACACCGTGCCGTGTAACGCCATACCCGCCCTCGTGCCTATTTCATAACCGGCAACCATCAAACTAATCAACTCTCGCCCTGTCACCGGTTGGCCTTTGGATTCGAGTACGGCAATCAGGCTAGGCAATAAACTACAGCCCACATGCCCTTTGGTATCTCGCTGGCCATCGTGGCAATCTAAGGCGTCGATCATGGTTGCACCTACCAGCGCCGCGCCCACAGGGCTCATCGTTGGGCCACCCAATAACGGTTGCACGGCGGTGATATTGAGCCCCGCCGCAAAGTGATCTTGCGCATGCCGGGTGATGATTGATGCAGTAACCGAACGGGCGCCGCCTACCGCCGTGCCTAATAAGTCATAACAACACACTTTTGCTTGGGCTATGACAGCGGGTGGTAATTGGTCAAATTCAAGGGTTTGTAAAAACTGTCGCAGTGGGTGCCTGTTAACCATAGTATTGCCTATTAGCGAAAAAAGTCCTTATCGACTCTACCACTTGTTGTAGAGCCTCATCATCAACCTGCATATGTATGACAATTCGAGCATTTTGACCAATGGCCGTTATCGCAATGCCACATTGCGCTAGGTAGTCGGCTAAGGCGGGCATTTGTGCCGATTGTAAGAACAACATATTGGTTTGTACACGAGCCATGTCAAAATTCAAACCGTCTACGCCTTCCAGCGCCACCGCAAGCTCTTTGGTGCGACGATGATCCTGCGCCAAGCGCTCTATGTTGTTGTCCAATGCATAACGACCTGCCGCGGCAATAATGCCGGCTTGGCGCATGCCGCCGCCTAACATTTTACGCAACCTGCGGGCCCGCTCTATCACATCAGAAGGACCCACTAACACCGACCCCAGCGGCACACCCAAACCTTTAGATAAACATAAAGATACCGTGTCGATGGACTGCACTAAACGAGCAGGGGGTGAATTTTGGGCAACCGCGGCATTGAGCAACCGAGCGCCGTCCATATGCGTCGCCAAGCCGTGTTGTTGGGCGCACGCAACCAAGGCATCAATGTGGCTTTGCTCTTGAATACAGCCCGATACCGTGTTTTCTAGACATAATAGCCGTGTCATGGGGCAATGATAGTCGTTAGGTTTTATGGCCGCAGTCATTTGCTCCACTTCAAAACGTCCAAACACGTCGGTGCTTAACGCATGTATCGCCACACTGCCCAGCACTGCCACACCTGCCGCTTCATCGCAGCTAATATGGTATTGCTCACCCACCAATACTTCTTCTCCACGCTGGCAATGGGCCAATACGCTTGCTAAGTTACTCATGGTACCGCTAGGCAAAAATAAACCCATTTGTTTGCCTAACAACTGCGCCGTTTGCTGCTCTAGGGCATTAACATTGGGATCATCACCATAAACATCGTCGCCTACTTGCGCTTCTGCCATCACTTGGCGCATGGCGGCGCTAGGTTGAGTCACCGTGTCGCTACGCAGGTCAATACTAACCGCAACCTGAGTTTGACCTCGATCTTCTGCTAAGGGGTAGTGAGATGCCATAGCTTAGTCCTTGTTTGCTAGTGCTTGAGCGTCGCTGACCTGTTGCCCAGCGTATGGAAGGGCTGCCACAATGTGTACACGAGAATCTTCGCCACCATTAAGGGCCGTGTGATAACCCCGAGTATCTGTGAAATACACCGACCCGTCCGCGGGTAGATGGGTGCAATGGTGATTCACGATAAACAAAGAACCGGGATTAGTAAAAATAGGAATGTGTAGGCGCGGCTCGGGATCTCGGTGCCAAGAGTTGCAGTTGTAGGGGTCTTTGCCCAACACCCGCATACGGCCGATAGGAAAGCGAGCAATGAGCTGCGTGTAAACCTCTGCTAAATAGGTGTCTGCAAACAGTGGGTTAAATTCACTGTAAGCCGATTCGTCCACCATCACATCGCGCGGGACTTCAGTGTAGCTATCATCTACCCGGGTCCAAAAACGGCCGCAGTTATCCTCTGGTGTAGCTTTCTCCACGCCCGGGCGACGAGTCAGCGCCATCACATGAAAACCCGAACCTAGGTCTTCTAGCTGGTGCTGCAGATCACGGTAACATTGTTGCAGCTTATCGATATCAAACTTAAGCTGTAGCTTTTGAATACCGGGACCGGCTTTAAAACTAGCCACCGACTCAGTGTCGTATGGGCTTTGGAGCCAAGTTTGCATTTGCTCGGCATCAATTTTAGTAGAGCCAATGGGCGACATAAAACCTCCTAAAACTGTCTATCTAAGACCATAAGTAAACTACCTCGCGCGATAATGATCCACTAATTAGCAAATTGCAATTAGCCTCCCATCAAACGGAAATTATTAATCACTTCGTAACAAGCCCCCATGGTGTGGTAGTCGGTTTTGCCAGCGGGGCTTTTGAGATCGTCATACTTAGCATTATTGCGATTGAGGATGCGATACCAGGCGCCGTATTGATGATCTACAAAGTGCTCCCATACGTAGGCCCAGAATTTTTCATACCAGTCCCAGTAGCGCTGTTCGCCGGTTTTTTCTGCCAACAGCGCGGCGGCGGCCATGGACTCCGCCTGTACCCAAAAATATTTATCGTCGTCGCAGATTTCACCGTCTGGCGCAAAGCCATAACAAATGCCACCTTGATCATGGTCCCATGCTTTTTCTAGGGCTTGATCAAACAGTGATTGAGCCGTTTCCACTAACCATATTTGTGGTTTATACCGGTCTAATATGAGCAATAATTTGGCCCACTCAGTGAAATGCCCAGGCTGGTAACCCCAAGGCCGAAACAGGTTTTTGGGGTCATCTTTGTTGTACTGCCAATCCACCTGCCAAGCAAGGTCGTAGTGCTCCCAAATTTGGCCTTGGGTGGTTTGAGTCTGGCGCACACAGATATTGTGGGCCAGCAATAATGCGCGCTCCAAGTAGCGTTTTTCTGCCGTGGCTTGATAAGCAGCGATAAGGGCTTCACAGCTGTGCATATTGGCGTTTTGCCCGCGATAAGGTGACACGGTTTTCCAATCGGCACTGGCCTCGTCGGCATACAGGCCATCTGACGCCGACCAAAAGTGTTGCTCCATTAACTCAAAGGTTTGCTGCAACCAAGGTAGCGCTTCGGTAATGCCGGCTTTTACGGCAGACGAGTAGGCCAATAAAACAAACGCTAAACCGTAGCAATGGTTGGTTTGATCAATCGGCTCACCTGCTTCGATTAACCAGGCATAGCCGCCGGTGGTTGGATTCAAATGGGTTGAGCGTAAATAATCTAAGCCATGGCGGGCGGCAGCAAGGTATTGTTCATTATCAAACTGACGAGAGGCTTCGCAATAGTTAAAAATAAACCGTGTACTACTCACCAAATGGCGAGTTTTGGCGTCATAGACAGTGCCATCATCACGATAAAAATGGAAAAACCCACCCTGCGGGTCGATAGCCTGCGGGTGGTAAAAATCCATGGTGGTTTGAATATGCTGGCTGAGAAAGCCAGCGTTTCTGAATTCTGGGGTCGGCGCCTCACTCATTAGATGACATCCTCTAATCGCGGCAGCGAAGTGATGGCGCCGCGCTGTTGCACCGCATGGGCACCGCAAGCACTGGCAAAGTGGATGCTGGTTTCCAGTTGGGCTGTATTAGTTATAAAGCTTTCAAAATCGGCTGGTGTAATCATTTGTTCAGCAAGGGGAAAAAGCAACCCGCCGACAAAGGCATCACCGGCCGCAGTGGCATCCACCATCTGTACCTGTGCAGGACTCATTTCACCCTTAGCCTGATTACTGAAATACCGCAAAGGCTTACCGCCATCGGTAATGATGATGAGTTTTACACCGGCTGCCATAATTTTATCTAACGTGTTGGCGTGAGTCTCACCACCGGCAACATAGTCTAATTCTTCTAAGCTCATTTTCACTAGATCGGTATGCTCAAAACACTGCCAAATGGCGGGCATGGCGTGATCAATATTAGCCCATAGATTAAGCCGCAAGTTAACATCAAAGCTGCACAACCATTGAGCCTCTTGAGCCCGCTTTAAACCGGCCAAGGTGGCGTCATGCAACCTGTCACAGGTGAGGGTGTTGGAACAAAAATGGAATACCCCTTGGCCGTCAAAACAGTGCTGTGGAAAATGGCTTGCGGTGAATAACATGTCGGCTGATGGGTGCCTATAAAATTCGAAACTCCGTTCTCGCTCGGCATCCAATGAAACGAAGGCCAAACCCGTTTTAGCCTTTGTTGTGCGGCTTAAAAAGTCCAGTTTGACGCCTTCTTGTTGGAGGCAGTTGGCAATAAAATCGCCAAACATGTCATCGCCCAACATACCCGCAAAATACGCGTCTCCACCTAAACGCGCTACTGCTGCCGCAACATTGGCAGGGGCACCGCCGGGAAACTTGGTAAACGACTCATCCTCATTATTGGAGTTGTTGGCCTGATCGTTGCTAATTTTATTGGACAATAAATCGACCAACGCTTCTCCAAACGAGATGACTTTAAACATAGGTTGTTCCTAACGGCAATTCGAGCTTAAACATTAACTTACCAAGGGTATAAAAAACAACTACTTAGCCCTAGCCTAGGTAATATTGGTCGTGTAAATAGGCTTATTCATGCTAAGGTTTAACGTCATCATTTGATCCTGTGTTCATTCGCTTCATTAAAGAGCCATGCATGTTAACGTTAATTGCTAATGCCAATGTTTTTGCCCCCGAACCTATGGGTTTGTGCCACTTACTCATTGCTGGGGAAAAAATTATTTATATAGGCGCAGAAGAGCCCAGCGTTGATGCCAAACTGAATTGCCAAATTGTGGACTTGAACGGTGCCTTATTGGTGCCTGGCTTTATTGATGGCCATGCCCATATTACCGGTGGTGGTGGTGAAACCGGCCCAGCTAGCCGTGTACCTCCAGTATTCCTGTCGCAGTTCACCCAGTCTGGCGTAACCAGCGTGGTGGGTGTTTTAGGCACCGATGATCTAACACGCAATACTCAAACCTTAGTCACTCAAGCTTATGGCTTGCGAGCAGAAGGCATGTCGGCTTGGTGCCACACCGGCGGCTACCATTTGCCACTTACCACCCTGACCGGCAGCGCCCGTGGCGACATTACTTTTATCGACCCAGTGATTGGTGTGGGCGAACTCGCTATCAGTGATCACCGCTCTAGCCAACCCAACTTGGACGAATTTTTAAGGGTAGCAAGCGAAGCTCATGTAGCGGGTTTGATGACGGGTAAAGCGGGCATTTTGCATATTCATATGGGCGACGGCAAACGCGGCTTACAACTCGTACGCGAGGCATTAGATCAATCTGAAATTCCGGCCCGAGTATTTAATCCCACCCATATCAACCGCAACAAAAGCCTGTTTGAAGAAGCCCTACCCTTAGCTAACCTCGGCGTCCGATTAGATGTAACAGCCTTTCCAGCAGGCCATAGCGAACCAGGCTACTCGGCAGCAGAGGCCTTTTTACGCTACCGCGAAGCGGGCTATCCTGCCGGTCGCTTAACCATTAGTTCTGACGGCGGCGGCTGCTTACCCCACTTTAACGACGAGGGTGAACCGGTACGTATGGGTGTGGGCTGCGCGTCTACTTTGCCAGAAACATTGCAAGACATCTTACAAGCGGGTGTACCTATGAATGAAGCTCTTGCGCCGTTGACGGCCAATGTGGCCGATTTACTCAAGTTTTCTCACAAAGGCCGCTTGCAAGAGGGCAAGGACGCAGACATGGTGGTGTTAGATAAACAGCACCAGGTCACCGACGTGATGGCCTTAGGTCGTTGGCACAAGCGCCACGGCACAACCCAAATCTACGGCACTTATGAGCAGCCCTAACCAGCGCTCGGATGGTCGCCCATGCAACACGGCTCGTTTAGTCTATAATTCAAGAAATTTGAAACAATGGGAAAAGGTATGAAAGCGATATTAAAACAATACTGTGTAGCTTTGTTAGCCTTAACAACGTGTTTATCACCTGCATGGGTCGCTGCGGAAGGCGGCCCGGATCTATTGGGTAATGACTTGATGAATACCGGTGACCAAGTTTCCATGGCACAGCATGGGGTGGATGATGTGTTTGCCCTAGGCCGCACCTTTGACCTCAACGCTGCCATCACCGGCAGCGCCCATGTTATTGCCTCTGATGTGACTATTAAGGCAAGCGTTGGTAACAGCCTCTATGCCGCAGGTGATCATGTAGCGGTTGCCGCAAGCGTTGGCACCGACGCATTAATTGTGGGGCAAACCATTGTTATAGACGCCGCCATCGGTGGCGATCTAAGGGGGGCAGCATCGGTGATTGATATTAATGGCCCGGTGGCTGGTGACATGCAATACGCTGGTGAACGTATCAACTTCAATGGTCCTGTTGCAGGCACCGTGGCATTGTCTGCAGAACATTTAACCTTTGGCCCTGATGCACGTATTGATGGCGACTTAATATTGTATGGCGCCCACAGCGCCAATATTGACATTCCTGCCAGCGTCATCAGCCCAGACCGCGTTATTTACCGCGCCAGCAGCCAACTTGTAGACCAAGAATTTGTGGAACCTGTGGGCGAACACATGGGCACCATGGGCTTAGGTATTTTTTACGAACTGCTTGTGGCGGTGGTACTGACTAGTTTAATTGTCATCATTGCCAAAAACTTCACGAGCAGTGCATACGCGCGTGCTTGGCAATCAGTACTGGCCTCTATCGGCTATGGCTTCTTTGGGTTATCACTATTGAGCGGCAGCGTTATTGTCACTGCCCTCACCTTTATTGGTATTCCTATGTCCATTTTATTGGTGGTGGTTACCATCGTAGTGGTGTTTTTGGGTTACTGGATGGGAAGTTATTTTATAGGCGCGCGTATTTGGTTGGCCGCCCGCGGTGAATTACCCGGCTCTTTGTTATCGGTACTGTTAGCCGTGACTTTAGGGGTGGTGTGTGCCGCATTAATGACCAGCGTGCCAATATTGGGTTGGTGGCTGGCAATGGCCATAACCTTGTTTGGTGTCGGTGCCATAAGCCCATGGCGCGGCCGTCGCGTAAACAGTTAGCCTATCACCAGCTAAGTTCCCGCGTGGCCATGCGGGAACTTAGCTAGCGGACACTTCTGGGTCTAGCTGCAGGGCCACTGGCACGCCCTCTTGCTGCCAATAACCAATCAATATGCCAACCTTGCCTGCAGCACCACTGGCACGGTGATTAAACGTCTCCTGACTCACGGTCACACGGTTCTTAAGGCCCGCACTCCAGTCCAACATTTGTTCAGTTA
The DNA here is from genome assembly GCA_965366045.1 of uncultured Oceanospirillaceae bacterium. GTDB lineage: Bacteria > Pseudomonadota > Gammaproteobacteria > Pseudomonadales > Balneatricaceae > Njordibacter. The sequence continues at coordinate 5,646 of CBDUDU010000058.1, read as the reverse complement.
ATTGCGACCTAACCGTGCCGTAACCTGCATCCCTGCCAAGATCTATATGTTCATTGGGGTCTTCTTGCAAATCAAATAACATGGGCTTAAAACCCAAACAATGAACGTATTTATAGCGCCCATCAAACAACATGGTCATACGTGCATTGTAACTAGTACGGCCTAAATCCTTAGCAAACCTCATCACCCCATAATCACATTCAGACACCACACAATCGCGGTCAAAATCGACCTTTTGGCCGTCTAATGAAGCGTGCAATACAGGCACTAACGAACGCCCCTCTAACCATTGCCACTGTGGCTTCCCGCCGGCCCACTCTACAAAGGTAGGGATCAAATCTATGGCACATACCAACTCATCGCACTGCGTGCCACGACTAGCATTGGCCGCCGGAGTAGGGTCCATAATGAGCAAGGGCACCCTTGTAACGACGTCATGGAACAAGTCTTTCTCTGCTAACCAATGATCACCAAAAAAGTCTCCGTGGTCGGTGGTAAAAACAATCATAGTGTTCTGGCTTTGCCGTTGTTGTTCAAGGCTTGCAAACAAACGGCCTAGGTTGTCGTCAATTTCTTTGACTAAGCCGTAATACGTGGGTAAAGCATGCTCGCGGTACTGATCGTTGCTATAGGTTTGGCTTTGAGGCAAGTCCATAAATGCCTGGTATATAGGGTGCGCATTTTGTTTTTGGGCGACGCATTTATTAGCCTTCAGTAACTCCACACCACGGTACATTTGATGATAAGGCGCAGGCGCCGCCAAGGGCCAGTGCGGTTTAATATAAGACAAACTTAAACACCAGTTTTGCGTCCCCATTTGCGTAATCATCTCAATCGCACGGTCTGTGGTATAGGCAGTTTCTGAATGGGCTTTATCGACGCGGGCTGGTAAATGGCCGTGCTTTAAGTACATACCATTGCGCAATTTGCCGTTTTCATCTTCCACGGCGTTAGCCCAGGTAGCCCAAGGGTTATTGGCGTTATAACCATTTTTTCGCAGATAGTCGAAATAAGCCGGATCTGCACCTCCGCCCTTGCCTCCATATCCGCCAGCCACACCCACGGTATGTAAACCGTCGTCATGCTCGCCTTGACTAAATCCGGCATTACTAACAAAGCGGCCTAACTCAGATTGCGGCTCCACTCCCAAACGCGCCATGCCGGCCACATCGGGTTTCATATGGGTTTTACCCATCAAGTAGGTATTCATGCCGCAGGGGTTTAAATGGTCGGCCAGCGTCAGCTCGTCTACTCGGTTAGGCCATCCGTTCCAACTCGCCCCATGGGAGCGCACATGACGGCCAGTGTAATAGGATGCACGGGAATTACCGCAACTAGTGCCTTGAATATAACACTGATTAAACTGCACACCGTCGCGGGCTAAGCGATCGATATTAGGCGTATCGACCACCGTATTGCCATAACAGGACAGAGCATCTGCTCGAAGCTGATCCAGCATGATAAAGAGTATGTTTTTCTGCGTCACAAGCAAGTCCTTAACAAGTTAATTATATCTAGATTAGCTTGGTTATTAGCCTATATCAAGCACACTAAGCTAACTTCGGCAAAGACCTAGGCCGGCCTTCACTATCAACGGCAACGAAAGTAAAGTTACCTTCGGTGACTTTAACAATGGTGTCGCTATGGTTACGTCTGACCCACGCCTCAACATGCACGGTGATAGAGGTATTACCGCGCCGCTCTTCACTGCAAAAACAGCTCACGTCATCACCCACATACACGGGTTTGTGAAAGGTCATGGCATCCACCGCCACGGTCACCACCCGTCCTTTAGCAACATGAGCCGCATACACACCGCTAGACATATCCATTTGAGACATGATCCAGCCACCAAAAATATCGCCGGCTGGGTTAGTATCAGCAGGCATGGCAATGGTGCGCAAGGAAGGCGTACCTTCTGGCATGGGTGAGAGTTGAGTTGGCTGGTTCATAAATGGCTACATTGGCTAAGGCTTGTTGGATATCAGCTATGATATCACTCTGATGCTCAATACCCATAAACATACCGACTAAATTTGTACTGCAGTAACGTGCACGCACTGATTCTTCAACAATTGGCCTGCTTTTCCACTGAGTTCGATGGCATATGATTATTCATTTATGGTGATGATAATTGACCTTGTGGTAAGCTGGCTAAATGTATCAAATTGTCATTAAAGCCTTGTGGCTACTATGGGCCTTCACCTTTGCGTTGCCATCTATGGCTAACGCTGTGTGTGCCCCGTGGTTAGATCATGAACTCAAACAGTTGCACAGTGGTAAGCCCCTAAACCTTTGTGAAGCCACCCATGGTAAACCTTTATTGTTGGTTAATACCGCGAGCCACTGTGGTTTTACTGATCAGTTTGAAGGCTTACAGGAGCTACACGAGGAATATGCCGATCAAGGTTTGGTCATCATCGGCTTCCCGTCGAACGCCTTTGACCAAGCCGCAGCCAATGAAGAAGAAGCGGCTAAGGTTTGCTTTTTTAATTTTGGTGTCACATTTTTGATGAGCGAAACCATCGAAGTGACGGGCGCCAACGCCCATCCCGTGTTCCAGCATTTAGCCCAACAACAAGGCGAACCCAGCTGGAATTTTAATAAATATTTGGTGGATAGACATGGCAGGGTCGTCGACCGTTACCGTCAATGGACATCACCTACCTCTTGGTTTTTAACACGTGCAATCGATAACTTGTTACTGTAAATCTGACTTATTATTTGCCAACTGTTGTCAGCCTTTCATCGAAGGCCGCCAAATGACAGCAACGGCAGAACAATTGATGCGTTCGCGGTACAGCGCCTTTTGTTTACACAACGAGCCCTACCTCAAACTCACATGGCACCCCACTACACGCCCAGAGGCCATCGATTTTGACGAGAAACAACGCTGGTTAGGGCTCAAAATAATTTCCAGTCACGATGGGGGCGTTGGTGATTCAGTGGGCCAAGTTGAGTTTGTTGCACGTTATAAAATTCACGACCGAGCATACCGGTTACATGAAAATAGCGATTTCGTGATGCAAAATGGGAGCTGGCAGTATACACAAGGTACGCTGCTGTAGACTCAATCATGGAGATGCTGAAACGAGTTCAGCATGACGTGTTTCTTAGGGTGACGGGGAAAATCTGTGATTTTAGACCGGTTGTTCCATAAAACGCTATTTTCGAAGAAAATGGCGCGCCCGAGAAACGCAATTTATATGTATTATGCGTATCATGCCGTCCACTACCCATCAATACACCGTTGTTTTATAACAGTTTAATGTATTTAGAGTATTTTTTGTATTATACTACCCACTACTTTTTACGGTATATTTTACGGTATATGATTATCAGAGAGGTAGTACCTTATGGGTATGTCCAACACCCAAATCAAGAACGCCAAGCCTAAAGACAAACCATACAAGCTAAGCGACCAAGGAGGCCTATACCTATTTGTTAAACTCAATGGATCAAAGTCATGGAGATACGATTACAAGCTTAATGACAAGCGAACGACCCATACTATAGGCACATACCCTGAGACATCCCTAGCGGAGGCTAGAGAGGCTCACATAGCCGCCAGGAAGCTCGTACAGTCCGGAGCAAGCCCTACAGCAACAAAGAACCAAGAAGCCAACAGCAGCATCCTATTTAGCTCTCGCTGCAGCATCTGGCTTAGAAAGCAGAACCTAGCTGAGACCACCAGAAAAGACCTAGCGCAACGCATTGAGAAGAACCTCTACCCTTATATGGATAGTAAATGTCTTACAAAGTTTACGACTAGAGATCTGTTTGGGATCATGGAGAAGATGACGGACAGAGGGACAAGGGAAACCGCCTTCCGTATGGCTGGCATATTAAACAAGGTGTACAACGAAGCATTCTTACTAGGTGACATTGAAGCCAATCCAGCTACCGGCTTAACTGGACTGATGCCTGCAACAAACAACAAGACCAAGTCCAACTTTGGCCACGTCACAGACCCAGAAGACTTTAAGGTATTGCTTCAGCAGATCCACAAGCCAGACCCAAGCCGTGATGCAGCGGTAACACTCGCACTAAAACTAATGCCATTAGTATTCTTAAGACCCAAGAACATACGATTTATGAAGTGGGAGTACATTAATTTTGAGGAAGCCCTCATCACCATACCCAAAGAAGAAATGAAAATGAACAGGGAGCTTAAGGTGCCACTAGCACCACAAGCAATAATGATTTTAAAAGACGCTTTTAAAGAAACCGGTCACCTCGAGTATGTGTTTGTATCCACCATAGGTGTCGGCAAGAAGAAGCTCACGCCTATAGGTGAGAGCGCTACCACCAACGCCATCAGACGAATGATTGACACTAGAACGGGCGAACCTTTTGGTACTGGCTTTATGACGAGCCATGGCTTTAGGCATACGGCTAGCACCATGCTCAACGAGCTTGGCTACCGTTCTGACATTATAGAGCTACAACTAGCCCACGAGAGCAATGACCGCGTGAGAGCCACCTATAACAAAGCTCAGCTAATGCCCGACCGTACTAAGATGATGCAAGAATGGGCTGACCATTTAGACATGCTCAGGTTAAGTCCCTAAGCATGATAAGCGTAGCGCTCTACTGTTGGGTCGGCAGCTGCTGTTGACCCATGCCACATCCTTCAAAGATACCCCCACTCCTCCACACCAATACAAAGCGCCGTTTTTAAAACCCACACTTTGGATCTCTGAGGCCCACAGTAACTTACAAACAAATCCCCTCCCTCGCCCCAGTAGATGGCATCTTGTTCGAAACATAACCCGATATTACAGGCTTGGTCAAAACCACAGTTTACTAACCAGCCTGGTTCAGAATGCCCAGTGGTGGGTGAATAGCCTGTCATGCGTTTTACACAACTAAAACCCCTCAGTGTAAAAACCCACAACCGCTATTGCCAAATAACACCTGACTATTCTACTAAAGCCTTGAGCATTGCATCCTTGGCATCAGCATAAAACTGCATATCCACTTTTGTCGCCATATCATCCGACAAATCAAAGAGCTGCCTGCGGCAACTAACAGGCAAGAGGACAGCTTGAGCCCCCTTTTCAACTGCTAACTCGATAATATTTACCGCATTTAGTACCGGCTCAATTGAACCTCCCAAGTTAATTTCACCGATCAAAATCAAGCCACCACGAATTGGTTTTTTCAACATACTACTGCACATTGCTACCAGAGCTGAAACACCCAGCTTAGCGCCTTTTTTTGAAGCATCAAAAGCTCTTAGTTGAATGGTAAATTCATGGGAGCGTGGATTATGATCTCCCACTAATTGCAATGACCTTGAATAGAGGTTCTGCTCGGCATAACGGACCGACTCTCTGAAAGCTGGGGGTATTGGATTATTTAGGATCTTAACACCGCTTCCTGGGCCATTATTCACCTCGATTCGGTACAGCCCGGCATTATCATCAACATCAGTGCCACCCTCACTCATCGCCCATATTTGACCCGGTTCTAACGGGTCGGTACCTATGGCATTATCAGAATGTAGCTCAGGAGTAGCGACGAATTTCTCTATACCTTCATCACTCATGACGTAACTAAAGTGTGTATTTCTAAATTCAGCGGAGCCAATCCGTTTTTGCTGTTCTTTAACACGACGACGCACCTCCATCCCCTGGCGTACAG
>CBDUDU010000057.1:0-14994 GCA_965366045.1 uncultured Oceanospirillaceae bacterium | reverse complement strand
CCCTGCCATCCCACCCAAGTACGCTCCAAGCCATTCACCCTAACAGCCATGGAGTCACCAGCGATGCCGGTGATACGCCTACTGGTGCTGCTAATTAAGCTGCCATAACCAAAAATATAATGCTGTGTGCTCATGACCTTTGCTCAACCGGTGTGGGTTGGCTGGGTTGCATGTGAATGGTTTGTGTAGGAAAGGCAAAGTCTGCGCCATGTTGCGCGACTATAGAGCCGATCAAAGCCAGTAACTCTTGTTTAATTTCGTGAAACTCAGTCCACTTGGTTGTTTTTGTGAAGCTATAGACAAAAAAATCAACACTGTGAGCGTTAAAGGTATTCACATTCACCATCAGCGTCTGCTGCGTATCAATGGCAGCGTGTGCTAACAGCATCGCCTTCACATCTTGGGTGATGGCCGCTACCCTATCCTGATCCTCATAACGTAACCCAAAGGTTTCGTAGAAGCGGCGATTTTGCATCCGCGACGGATTTTCAACCGAAATACTAGTAAAGGTGGCGTTAGGCACATAGAGGGGACGCATATCAAAGGTACGAATACGGGTAATGCGCCAGCCAATGTATTCCACCGTACCCTCTATTTCTTTATCGGGCGAACGAATCCAATCGCCTACCGAAAACTGGCGGTCCATGTAAATCATAAGGCCACCAAAAAAATTGGAGAGTAGATCCTTGGCCGCAAAGCCAATGGCAATACCACCCACACCACCAAACGCAAGAACGCCTGAGATAGAAAAACCAAAATGCTGCATCAACGCCAAGATGGCGGTAATTAACACCGCCGCTTTTACCAGCTTACCCATGGCCTCAACAGTGGTTTTATCCCACGCATCACGGTGTTTCCCAGGGCGCGCCAGCATGGCCACAACCACATTTATTAAGCGCACTAAAAACCAAGCCATTAATACAATCAACAAGGTGTCTCTTAAACTACCTACAAAAGTCAGGGTATCCGTGTCGAAGGCATGGCTAACTGTGGCCACTACCCACGCCAAACCAACCACCCATACGCCCCAAGCGAGTGGTTTTCTGGCAGCATCCAGCAGAGCGTCGTCCCATTCGTTCTCAGTTTTTGCCAACTGCACAGCGAGCCGAGCAAATACCCGACGTACTGCAAAATTGAACAACAACACACCTAACACAAGCAAAAAAACCTTACTCAATAGTAACGATTGAAAGGTATTGATGCCTACACTTGTAAGCATTGAATCTAAGGTGTTCACGATGATTGGTCTCCGATCATAGGCGCTTGCGCAGCACTGGCCAAAACTAACACCAGGTCCGACATAATTTGGTCAATACGACGACTCTCATCGTATTCGCTTTCACAGATGGCTAGCAACGCCTCACTACTCGACAAGGCAAATACTAAGGTACCTAACAGATAATGAAAACGCCAAAAAAACTGTTCATTGGTCATAGCCGGCATGTACTGGCGTAACAATTTCATAAAATACAAAAACGAGGCGCCATATTGAAGGGTTAAATGTTTGCGGAGGTGACCTTGAGACTGGCTATAGGCCATGTTGATTAGCCGCGCAAACACCGCCAGACTGTGGTGATTTTTTTGTGCTACGTGCTGGCAAGAATGTGCCAAAATTGTAAACAACGCTTGCAGTTCTTGTTGCTTACTGAGTTCCTGCACGGGTTGCTTTTCATACGCTGAAAGCTGATTTTGCAAATACTGCGTTAAGGGCCCTAAAAATCGGTCTGTTACTGCTTGAATCAACCCTTTTTTAGAACCAAAATGATAATTGACCGCCGCCAAGTTAACTTTGGCTTTAGTGGTTATAGTACGCAGGGACGTTTCCACAAAACCGTGGGCGGCAAATTCAACTTCCGCGGCGTCTAAAATACGATTAATAGTAGAATTGGTCATTAGTCACTAATATTGTTTTAAACATACGTTTAAAACTAACACGACTATTTATCCCTCGCAAGCACACATTAGTTAAATACCACCTAGTTCCAACGGGTTAGATCGGTTAATATGACCACCCACTCAATATATTAAGATTGTTTAATATGCCGTTTTCATCTTTTACTCGCAACGTATGGCTACTTTGTTTAGCCCAAGTATTCGCTTTTACTGGCGCCAATGTCACCATATTTTTAGGCGGCATTGTCGGCTCTCTGTTGGCGCCTTCTTTAGCTCTTGCAACCTTACCTGTAGCCGCAATGATTGTAGGCACCGCCTCTGGCACCATACCTGCTGCCATGGTGATGAGTAAAATAGGCCGTCGTTTTGGCTTTATGGGAGCCTCCGTTTTAGCCTCAATATCAGCGTTATTGGGTGCACTCGCCATCTGGAACGAGCTTTTTTGGATCTACTGCTTTGCGTGTTTAAACTTAGGGGTGAGCATGGCCTTTGTGCAGCAATACCGCTTTGCCGCTGCCGAAAGCGTGCCGAGTGAGGTTGCGCCCAATGCTATTTCTGCTATTTTGTTAGCTGGTATTGCTGGTGCTTTTTTGGGACCCAATGTGGCCAACTATGCGAAAGACTTGTTTCCAGAGCATGCTTTTGTAGGGTCTTACATTGCGCTTTCATTAATGGTAATTATGCCCGTTTTTATATTGTCGAATCTACGCGCACCAGAACAAGGCCCCGACCTACGTGAGGCCAAAGGCAGGTCAGTTAAAGCGCTGGCAATGCAGCCCGACTTTATCTTAGCGGTTATGGCCGCTGCCACCTCTTACGCACTCATGAGCTTCCTAATGACGGCTACACCGATAAGCATGCACGTTATGGACGGCCACAGCATTCATGACACTGGGGTGGTGATTCAATGGCACATTGTGGGTATGTTTTTACCTTCGTTGTTTGTTGGTAAGTTAATCCGTTACTACGGTCATCGTACCATCATGTCATCGGGTATAGCCGCCATGATTATTTGCATTATTGTGGGGCAAATTAGCCAAGCATTTGCGGGTTATTGGGTGAGCTTGGTGATGCTGGGCATCGGATGGAACTTCTTGTTTGTGAGCGGCACCGCGCTCTTAATCACCAGCTATCAAGAAGCAGAAAAATACCGTGCTCAAGCCTTTAACGACTTCTTGGTATTTGGGTTTCAGGCTATTGCAGCACTATCTGCGGGCTGGGTACTAAGCGCCACCAGCTGGAAAACCATCAACCTGATGAGTTTACCGTTTTTGGCGTTACTGTTGGTGGTCATTTGGTGGAGCTACATGAAAAAGAAAGCGCCATAACCTTAAAGCGCTTCCTGAGTGTTCCCGAATTCCGCCTGGGAACACAACACAGACCTAGCCCATGCCACATTATTGACAAACACCGCATCGACCCCAAGCCGCTTTAGCCGCTCAAGATCTTGCGCTGCCTTCACTGTATAAACACGAATTTTAAGCCCTCTTGCATGAGCGTCATCCACCAATGCTTGATCTGTGGTTTCCGTGTAACTATGCAGCGCCTGTGCATTCATATCGACAGTAAAGAGGGCCAATTTCACTGGGCAGGAGGCGATTAAAGGGGCAATATTAAGTAAGGGCAAATAGTGTTTGAGCAGAATTAGCAAACGGTGGTCAAAGGCCGACACGCAAAACTGGTCTGATTCAAAACCGAGTTTGTCTATAGCATAACTTATCTCAACTTCAACATGAGGCACTAAATCATCTGATTTGAGGTCTATATTCACCTCACAACGTCCGGCCACAAGTTCCAACACCTGCCTCAACGTTGGCGGTGGATTTCCATCACCAGCGTCGAGTTGAGCCCATTGGTCTGGCTTGAGGTTGGCAACAAGGCCTGTACCATTAGTGGTGCGATCTACACTAGCATCATGTATCACCACCACCTGACCAGACATCAAACGTACATCCAGCTCAATGCCATCCGCACAGTGGGCTAACGCCAACTCAAACGAGGCCATGGAGTTTTCTGGCGCTAAATCACTGATACCGCGGTGGGCAAATAACTGCATTGGGCAATAACCTAAACTGTTGTTCTTGGCGGCCATTGTGCCCGTTTGTGTGCGTGCTGCCAAGCTCATTTTATCTGGAATCATGCAGTGTCAAAACCTGTCTAAACGATCAACTAATTGATACAATCCAGACAGTTCATTAGTTTTTAGATTCCTTTGAGGCCCTCTGCTTTATGACGTCATCTTCTGTAATTTGGCTTAAAAACCCACTCGCAATATTGGCTGATAGTGCGGCTGGTGGCGTGGTCATTAAAGATCAAAAAATCCTTGAGTTAGTGGCCCAAGGCCAACAACCAAGTTGTGACTATGATGAGATAATGGATTGCAGCGAATTGGTGCTATTACCCGGATTAATCAACGGCCATCACCACTTTTACCAAACACTCACCCGTGCTCTACCACAGGTCCTTAACAAACCACTGTTTGGCTGGCTCACTAGCCTTTATCCCGTATGGGCAGGCCTAGAGCCCGACATGCTCTACCAAGCCACACGTTTAGCCTTGGCCGAGCTTTTGTTGTCTGGCTGCACCACGGCAGCCGACCACCATTATTTGTTCCCACAAGCCCTAACTGAAGCCATGGACATTCAAGCCGAAGCTGCAGCGAGCATTGGCATACGCATGACCATGACCCGAGGTTCCATGAGCTTAGGTGTAGATCACGGCGGTTTACCACCACAAAGTACGGTACAGCAAGAAGACACCATTTTGGCCGACAGCGAACGGGTGATTCAACGTTACCACGACGCTAGCGAAGGCAGTATGTTGCAAGTGGCCTTAGCTCCCTGCTCCCCATTCTCTGTGACACCTGAATTAATGCGTAATTCGGCCACCCTAGCGGCACAACATAGTGTGATGTTACACACCCATTTGGCCGAGACCATTGACGAAGAAAACTTTTGTTTACAACGTTTTGGTTTGAGAACGGTCGATTATCTAGACAGCGTAGGCTGGCTTGGTCCGCAAACATGGCTGGCCCATGGCATCCATTTTAACCAAGATGAAATCCAACGTTTAGGTGCAGCTGGCACAGGTATTTGCCACTGCCCTACATCTAATATGATGCTGGCCTCTGGCATGGCACCGGTACAAGAGCTAGAAGCCGCCGGTTGCCCTGTGGGTCTAGGTGTTGATGGGTCCGCATCTAACGATGGCTCAAATATGATCCAAGAAGTGCGCCAAGCCTTATATTTACAACGCCTAAAGTACGGTGCCCAAATCAGCCATTTTGACGCCTATCGCTGGGCCACCCAAGGCAGCGCTAAGATGCTAGGCCGGTCTGACATTGGTTCGTTAGAAGTCGGCAAACAAGCCGACATTGCACTATTCAAACTTGATGAAATGCGTTTTAGTGGCAGCCACGACCCATTAGCAGCACTATTATTGTGTGGTGCCCACAAAGCTGAACATGTGATGATCGGCGGCCAATGGCGTGTTAAACATGGCGCCATTGAAGGTTTAGACGTTGGCCCTTTGTTACAACAACATGGTGCGGCAGCTAGAGCCTTGGCGGCAAAAATCTAATCGAGGTTAGCTTATGAGTGATTTGTTAATACGGCCGGCTCTAGAAAACGACTTAACTCGCATTAATGACATTTACAATCACTATGTGCGTAATACTCACATCACCTTTGATATAGAACCGTGGTCAGCTCAACAGCGCTTAGCGTGGTTTGCTCAATTTAATGGCACAAGCTATCAACTGTGGGTTGCTGAGGTAGATGGCCAGGTTCAGGCATTTGTGTATGCCGGTCAATTTCGCGCTAAAGCAGCCTACGACAGCGCTGCAGAAGTGACTATATATGCTCACCACCAGCTACAAAGCAAAGGTTTAGGAACCGCCTTATACGGTAAACTGCTGACAAACTTAGCTGGCGCTGGACTGCACCGCTTGTATGCCATCATCGCCCTACCTAACGATGTGTCTGTTGGGTTACATAAAAAGCTAGGTTTTGAACAAGTAGGTCTGCTTAATGAGGTGGGACGCAAGTTTGGTAAAAAAATCAGCGTGGCAATGCTAGAAAAAAGGTTATAAACGCCTACTCTTGATCAGGCCCTTTGCCTTGGCCAAACAAGAACAAAAACATGCCAATAAACATGGTGCTAAACAGCACAATGGTGAGGTAAATATCCCATGCAAAACCACAGGACGCCGTGCCCATCACACCATCAACTAGCTGCAGATATCGGTCGCCACAATAAGCTTTTGCCGACAAGTCAGATACCAGCATAGTGGCTCTTTCAACCAGCATTAATCCACCACTAATAATAAGCAGGCCGAGGGCAATGTTTTTGATCATGTTTGTATCCAACTAAAAAATATCAGGCTAATTCTAACACCCCACTACCTTTTATGGCAGGCACAAAAAAGCCAGCTTTGTATAAACAAGAAGCTGGCTTTTAGTTAACTAGTTATTAGAACCAGTATTAACCCTTAATGATATTGTGCTCTGGGCCGAATGGGAACTTAGTGATGTTCTCCGCGCCTTCTTCACCAACCACAAGGATATCGTGCTCGCGGTATCCGCCGGCACCAGCCATGCCTTCTGGCAACATGATCATTGGCTCGATAGAAACCACCATGCCCGGCTCAAGTACTGTGTCTACGTCTTCGCGGAACTCAAGACCCGCTTCACGGCCGTAGTAGTGGCTCAAAGTACCGAATGAGTGGCCGTAACCAAAGGTGCGGTGCTGTAGCACATCGTGCTCGGCAAAGATTTCGTTCAATTCGTGAGCCACATCACTACACTTGACGCCAGGCTTAACAAGCTCAAGGCCACGACGATGCACCTTACAGTTGATTTCCCACAATTCTAAGTGGCGATCGCTAGCGTACTCAGAGAACAAAGTACGTTCGAGCGCTGTGTAGTAACCAGCAATCATTGGAAAGCAGTTAAGGCTTAAGATGTCGCCCGCTTCAATCTTGCGGCTAGTTACAGGGTTGTGAGCGCCGTCAGTGTTTAAACCAGACTGGAACCAAACCCAAGTGTCCATCAACTCTCCGTCTGGGAAAGTCTGAGCAATTTCGCGGATCATCGCTTGAGTACCGGCCATAGCCACTTCATACTCTGGCACGCCTACTGCAATAGCGTCACGAATAGCAGCACCACCAATGTCACCAATACGTGAACCGTGCTTAATCACTTCAATTTCTTCAGCAGACTTGATCATGCGCATCTGCATGGTAGGCACGCCAATGTCTGCAAATTCAGAACCAGGCAAAGTTTGCTTCATGATTTCCATGGTCGCAAGAGGCATGTGATCGTATTCAACCGCTACACGGCTGCCTGGCTTAATGAGGTTTTTAACCGCAACAAAGAAGTTGCCCTTCTGCCAATCAGTATAAACCACGTTGTCGCCCAACTGGTTGCGACGGAATGGCTGACCACCGTCGATGTTAGCCGTCACGGTAGTGAAATTATCCTGAGTAACAACAAGACCGTAGTCACGACCAAAACGACAATAAACGAAGTCTGAAAAGTAGTTAATGTTGTGGTACGAAGTCATCACCACGGCATCCACATTAGCCGTAACCATGTGCGCTCGCAATTTAGCAAGGCGATTAGCCAGTTCTTGGGTTGTAAAGGTTGCTACAACTTTTTGGCCATTCGGAATTTCGATAGTACGAGGCATGTTGGTAGGGCTAAAGTCTTGCATGGCATTCACCTATTGGTTACACATATAGTAATTAATATATTGACCCCTAAAACATGGCCTAGGGGTACAGGAACGAGTGCATTCTAGGTTTTAAATAAGCATTTGTAAAATAAATAGTTTAAATAAGATCATTAATTATATTTATATAAAGGACGAAATTACCGCCAAGTTACCTAGGTGATGGATTTTAATACCCCACATTAGTTGTTCTTACCTTAGATTAGCGATATTGTGCATTATTCCGAACACATTAATCAGAGACTGTTGCTCCATGGCCAAAAACAAACTCATCGGTGATCCCGTAATCGTATCTATGTACGCCAACCAATTTAGCTTTTTGGCGCGTCCACTGACACGAGACATGAGCCAAGGTTTTGATGCTGCCATCATAGGCTTACCTTTTGACCTTGCGACTACAGGCCGTGCGGGCACGCGTTCTGGCCCAACGGCCGTACGCCAAGCCAGTAGCAACGTGGGTTGGGAAGGCAGGCGCTGGCCCTGGTCTTTTGACGCCTTTAAATACCTAAAGGTGGCCGATTACGGTGATTTAGATTTCATCCCCGGTAGCCCAGATGACTTGAACCGAGAAATTGAACAGCATGCGCAGGCGATTATTTCATCTGGCACGCGTATGTTAAGCATTGGTGGTGACCATTATGTGGCCTTGCCCTTGATTAGAGCCCACGCCAAACACTACGGAAAAATGGCGTTAGTGCATTTTGATGCCCATACCGACACCTACCCTAACGATACCGAAATTGACCATGGCAGCATGTTTTACCACGCCCCTCAACAAGGCTTAATAGATACTGACCACTCTATACAGGTGGGCATCCGCACTGAATATCGACCAGAAGACCATGAACTTGAAGTGCTTGATGCGGCAAAGGTAAATGACTTGAGTGCCGATGAAATTGTGGCCTCCATCATTAAGCGTGTAGGCGACTTACCGGTCTATCTTACCTTTGATATCGACTGTTTAGACCCAGCCTACGCACCCGGCACTGGTACGCCAGTTGTTGGCGGTTTGACCACCGACAAGGCGTTAAAAATAATCCGTGGCTTAAAAGACGTTAATATCGTAGGTTTTGATCTGGTGGAAGTGAACCCTGCCTATGATCATGCCGACATTACGGCGCTCGCCGGTGCCACCATACTGCTAGAATTCTTATATATTTTGGCTCATCAGAAACGAAAGTCCATTAGGCCGGCCTAAGCGTCCTACTAGCGTAGAATCTCGTCTTACCGGCGTAGGCCGGCATCTAGATTCTGATCGTCGTCAGAATGGCCGTTGTTTTCGTCAGAATGGCCGTTATTTAAGCCAAGGATTATTGCTTTTTGGTGCAACCTTAGGTGTTTCGGGTACAACAAGTTGAGGGTGCGGTGCGGCTTCTAGTGCGGCTGCAGCGGCAATATCTAATGCCATCTGGGCTTCTACGCGCAGCTTTTCTTCTCGCTCTGCTTCAAGTTGATCTTGTTCTGCAAGGGTAATGGCATCCATGTCATATACAAACGAACCTACGTATTGCACATAGTCGTCTTCATGGATTTTAGTGATTTTATTGCGGTATTCAAAATCAAATAACAAGATAATCCAGCTCACTTCTAAGTGCCCCATCTTGTTAATTTTGTGAATAATGCCGTCACCATAGCCACTTGAATAAGAACATTCTTCAATTATACGTTTAACCAATGCTGTGCCACTTGCCACGCCGTTGGTCTCCATGTTTTCATGGTCGTATTGACTGATGTTAAAATTTCGTGCCCAAGCATCTTGGCCTTGATCATCTTCTGCAAAATAACTATCAGGTATGGTGTCGTAACTAAACGTAGAACACCAAACCGACACTTTGCCATGTTTTTCAAAGCTCGGTAGCGCGTTATCGTCGGAGGAAGTGGTTGATGAAGTCATGCTGAAACCTAAATGTGGGTACGGGTATGTATGGCGGAAAAGTACCACAAACGCCCTAATCCTACAACGATCATTGCTTTTATAAAGGACTTTCTGTGCAACAATACCTCGATCTATTCCAACAACTTGCATTACAACATTGCCAGCAAAACCGTGCTGTGAGTGAGCCTATACAGGCCTCACAATTGCAACAGATGATCGATGTCAGCCTAGGCGCAGAAGGCGCAGAACTAGAAGACTTAAAACAAGCTGCAGGCCAGTATTTAAGGTTTCAGCCCGACAGTGCACAGGTCGACTTTTTTAAGCTGCTTTATTCTGGCCGCAACAACCCCGCTTTGCTAGGCGACTGGGTGGCAAGTTTAGGCAATGCCAACATGCATACCTTTCAGGTGAGCCCGGTGGCAACCCTTATGGAGCTGAAGCTCATTGAACAATGGAACCGCTTGGTAGGCTTTACTTCAAGCAGCCAAACCGGAGACGGGATCATGGTCTCCGGCGGTAGCCAAGCCAACCTAATCGCAATGATGATGGCTCGTCATCGAGCCGTGCCAGACCTAAAAACCAAAGGCTTAACGGGCCAAACCCTAGTGGCCTATGTGTCAGATCAAGCCCATTATTCGTCCCTTAAAGCGGCCAATATATTAGGTATAGGCACCAATAACCTCATTGCCGTGGCATCTGACGACCAAGGCAGGCTGTGCCCTAAAGCACTCAACCTAGCCATAGCAACCAGCCTTGAGCAAGGCCACCTACCATTTTTTATTGGGCTCACAGCAGGCACGACGGTATTAGGTGCGTTTGACCCAGTGATAGAATGTCGAGCCATTGCTGACCAACACGGCATTTGGTTACATATCGACGGTGCTTGGGGGGCCCCTGTATTGTTTTCTCAACAACACCGTCACCTACTCAAAGGCAGTGAGCTAGCAGATTCTTTTGCATGGGATGCCCACAAACTCATGAATGTACCGATTACGGCGGCAGTTATTTTAACTCGCCACCAAGGGGCGTTAGAACAGGCCTGCGGTGGTGGTGGTGGTGATTATTTATTCCATAATGATGAGAATGCGGCCTATAACCTGGGCCAAAAGTCCATTCAATGTGGCCGCAGAGCGGATGCATTAAAAGTGTGGCTAAGCTGGAAAGCCGTTGGCAGTAATGGCTTTGAAGACAAGGTAAACCGCTTACAAGAATTAAAGCAACACTGTGTAGACGCCATCAACACCTCTGATCGCTTGCACATGACTGGCCCAGCGGTGTACCTCAACGTGTTATTTCAATACCGTCCAGCCACAGCCATGACCGAAGCACAGCTTAGGGAGTTAAACATTGCTATGTGTAAACACATGCAAGCCCAAGGGTGCGCCTATGTTGATTACGCCAAATACCAAGGTAAAACAGGCATTCGACTCATACTGGCCAATGATGAAACGCAATATAAAGACATCCAGCGCTTGTTGGATCATTGTTTACAATTTGGCGATGAGCTAACAGACGTTAGCTCAAACAACTAACTGGGCGTATTCCATATATGGCTGTTGTCCGCACTCGGCTTTGGTGTTGCTGCAACTGACGGCTCGGCCGGCACTCGAGAGGACGTATTAAACTGAGGTTTAAGGGGTTTGCCACGGATAATGGCATACACATACAGCGATTCCACTTTATCTCTAGCCCATTGGGTTTTACGCAAAAACTTGAGGCTAGACTTGACCGTAGGGTTCGATCGAAAACAGTTGATATTGACCTGTTCTGCAAGCGTTTCCCAGCCGAACGTGTCCACCAGGTCGGTTACAACTTGCTCAAGTTTTACGCCGTGTAGCGGATTACGGGGTTGGTCATTACTCATAATTGTTGTGCCTGTCTATATTTTGTTAGCGCCAATACTAAACTACCCAAGATCACGTAGACCATACACAGTGCTAAGGCATTGACGATGGTTTGACCGTAGCCGATTTGTGAAACATTAATAAAATAATAAGGGTAAGTGTCACCCAGTAAACCCCGAATTAACACATACACAAAATACCCTAGCGGGTAAACTGCCCAGCGTATGGGGTCCAACTTACTTAGCGTCTGCCGAGGCGGAAAGACGATCCAAAACAGTACCAAACTGGCCGGCGTAATATAATGCAATAGGTAATCCGCAACCAACCGTAGCCCTTCTGGATGCCAGACATGGCGTAATAAGATGTTATAGGCCAAGCCAACAAATAATATCGCCGTTACCGCACTCCCCATTACCATCGGCGTTGAAAACCATTGGCCCAATTTTGACTGCTTAAAAAGGGCTGGTGCGGTAGCTACCAAGGCCACAAATATATTAGTCAGTATGGTGAAGTAAGCAACATACCTCACTAAACCATTAATAACACCCCTGCCGTCTAGCACTGCATTAGACAAAGAAATATACAACTGTAATAAAACCCCACACCAGGCAATCACAGCCACTAAAACCAAGGCTTTTTGAGCCGTTTCTTGGTTATTCATAATTTGCTTCACATCACTCTTAAGGCGCTATATTATCACCAACATTAGGCCACTAACCACAGGTTTTGCTTATGTCTACGCCTCAAACCCCAGCCACTATAAGAACGCGCTTGCCGAACTTTGATGGATTATTCCGCCCCTGGCTACCGTAAGTCACAAGATGGCAGTAATAACCGCCCAACAAGGAGTCAATTTCCGTTCAAATAAACTGTGCCAAAGCGACGCCAACTATCGTTATTTTGTCATTCAGACATTTTTTTGGCACTGTCTGCTTTTCCTGTCTATAGATAATCCGTATAATTGCGCCAATATGAAGCCGGCCCCTGTGCCGGTTTTGTTGCAACTAACCATAATTAAAATAACGATACGTGTTGGCCTATTCGCTTACCCGCCTAAAGGCCCAACCTAGACGCTTTGCAGACAAAGGGATCACACATGATCAAAGTCGAATCAGTGAGTAAACGTTTTGGTGGCGTACATGCCGTCAATAACGCCTCCATCGAAATCGCCAAAGGCTCCATCACTGGACTCATCGGCCCTAACGGGGCTGGTAAAACCACTCTTTTTAACATGATTGCTGGTAACTTAACGCCAACGTCGGGGCACATTTACCTCGATGGTGAAGATGTCACCGGTGTACCGCCCTATGAATTATTTCATAAAGGCTTGTTACGCACCTTTCAAATCGCTCACGAATTTGGCACCTTAACGGTGCTAGAAAACTTAATGATGGTACCGTCACAACAAGCCGGTGAAAACCTTATGGACGCTTGGTTCCGCCCCTCTGTGGTGCGAGAACAAGAAACCAAAGTACGCGAAAAGGCCATGGAAGTGATCGACTTCCTTAACTTAGGTCATGTGGCTCAAGAGCTTGCTGGCAATCTTTCTGGCGGCCAAAAGAAGCTACTTGAATTGGGCCGCACCATGATGGTCGATGCCAAAGTCGTGTTGCTAGACGAAGTAGGCGCTGGCGTTAACCGCTCCCTATTACGTGAAATTGGCGAAGCCATCGTCCGTTTGAACCAAGAAAAAGGTTACACCTTTTGTATGATCGAACACGACATGGATTTCATTGGTCGTTTGTGTGACCCAGTCATTGTTATGGCAGAAGGTTCAGTATTAGCCCAAGGCACAGCCGAAGAAGTGATTTCCAATGAAGCAGTCATCGAAGCGTACTTAGGCACAGGCCTCAAAAATAAACCGGAGGCTAAAGCATGAGTTATCTAGTTGCAGATCAATTGCGTGGCGGCTACGGCGGCGCAGACATCCTTAATGGCTGTTCTTTGTCGGTAGACAAAGGTGAAGTGGCCGTGATTGTTGGCCCCAACGGTGCAGGCAAGTCCACCGCCATGAAAGCCTTATTAGGCATGCTCGACTTAAACCAAGGCAGCGTAACCCTAGGTGGCAAAGACATTACGCACATGTCTCCCCAAGATCGCGTAGGCCAAGGCATTGCCTTTGTACCTCAGACCCATAACGTGTTTGCGGGCATGACGGTAGAAGAAAATCTAGAAATGGGTGCCTTTCTACGCAACGACGACATTACTGGCACTATGGAGCAAATCTACGACCTGTTCCCTATTTTAAAAGAGAAGCGTCGCCAAAATGCGGGCGAACTTTCCGGTGGTCAGCGTCAGCAAGTTGCTGTAGGCCGCGCCATGATGACTCAGCCAAGCGTATTGATGTTAGATGAACCTACAGCTGGTGTATCTCCCATCGTCATGGACGAATTGTTTGACCGTATCTTAGAAGTAAAACAACAGGGCATTGCCGTGTTAATGGTTGAACAAAACGCCGCCCAAGCCCTAAACATTGCCGACAAAGGTTATGTACTGGTTTCAGGCGCTAACAAACATACGGGCAGTGGTGAAGAACTACTGGCTGATCCTGTGGTGCGTCGCACCTTCTTGGGGGGTTAATCTAATGCCAGAATTTGTAGATATTTTAAACGCCATTGTATTATTTTCAAACTTTGTGCTAGTGCCTGCCATTTCTTATGGTGCCCAACTCGCACTAGGTGCGCTGGGCGTAACTTTAGTATATAGCATCCTGCGTTTTTCCAACTTTGCCCACGGCGACTTAATGGCATTTGGCACCATGTCAGTGATTCTAATAACCTGGGGATTTCAATCCATGGGCATAAGCTTTGGCCCATTACCTACGGCATTGCTGGCCCTGCCCTTTGGCATTTTATGTGCCATAGGCCTGAGTTTAATGTTTGATAAAACCGTGTATAAGTTTTACCGGGTTAAAAAAAGCGCGCCGGTGATCTTTGTGATCGTCTCCACTGGTGTCATGTTTATGACAAACGCCATCGTGCGCTTCATCATTGGGCCAAGTGACCAACGCTTTATGGACGGCACTAAGTTCATTTTTCGCCCCCGTGAATTTAAAGAGTTCACCGGTTTAAGCGAAGGCTTGGCACTAAAATCTACCCAAGTACTGACGTTAACTGTGGCGATTATTGCCGTAGCAGCTTTGTTCTACTTTTTGCAAAAAACCCGTACCGGCAAAGCCATGCGAGCGTTTTCTGACAACGAAGACTTAGCCCTACTGTCTGGCATCAACCCAGACCGAGTCGTACTCATCACTTGGATCATTGTTGCGGCCCTAGCCACAACTGCTGGCACTTTGTATGGCCTAGACAAGAGCTTTAAACCCTTCACCTACTTTATGCTACTGCTGCCAATGTTTGCGGCGGCTATTGTAGGAGGTATAGGCAGCCCTATAGGCGCCGTGGTGGGTGGTTTTGTGATTGCCTTCTCAGAAGTCATTGTCACCTACGCTTACAAAAAATTCTTCATCTACCTAATGCCTGAATCGTTAGAACCTTCTGGCCTGATGCAGTTCTTATCCACCGATTATAAGTTTGCCGTATCCTTTATCATCCTTGTGGTGGTGCTGTTAATACGTCCAACAGGTATCTTTAAGGGGCAATCGATCTAATGAATGCACTATTGAGTCAACAAAATCGCGCGCCCTTAGCTTTT
>CBDUDU010000056.1:0-15098 GCA_965366045.1 uncultured Oceanospirillaceae bacterium | reverse complement strand
CTAGACACGTCGATGATGTCCGCTCCGGCTTGTTTAAAGGCTCGGGCTACGGCCACCGCTTGAGTGGGGTCCATGCCTTCCACACCTACCCAATCGTGGGCTGAAATACGCACGGATATTGGCATGTCTGCCGGTAACACGCCTCGAATTGCAGCAAATACACGCAAAGGAAACCGCAGGCGGTTTTCCAAGCTGCCACCATATTGATCTTCTCGCTTGTTGGTTAAAGGCGTAATGAACGAAGACAGCAAATAGCCATGGGCACAGTGTAATTCAACCATGTCGAAACCCGCCTCAAGGCCCATTTTGGCGGCGCGAACGAAGTCATTTGTGACCTCAATCATCATAGCTTCAGTCATGGCTAAGGGAACTTGATTAGCGGCAGACCATGCCACGGGCGAAGCGGCTTTGAGGGGCCAGTTGCCTTTTGTTAGGGGCGCGTCCATAGTCTCCCAGCCTCGTTGGGTAGAACCTTTAGGGCCAGCATGGCCTAATTGCAGGCAAATTTTGGCGCTGCTTTCTTGATGTACGAAATCGGTGACTTTACTCCACGCAATCACATGTTCTGGCGCATAAAGCCCAGGGCAGCCTTCAGTAATGCGGCCATCGGCGCTAGTACAGGTCATTTCCACATAAACCAAACCCGCGCCGCCTTTGGCTAAGCTGCCATAATGCACTAAGTGCCAGTCTGTGGGGCAGCCATTGTGGGCTTTATATTGCGCCATGGGTGACACTACAATGCGGTTGCTAAGGTTAAGCCCGCGCACCTGGTATGGCGTGAACATAGGGCTGCGTTGACTGCCCGTGTTGTTACCCTGTTTCTGGAACCATTGCTCGGCTTCGGCTAACCATTTGGGGTCACGCAAGCGTAGGTTTTCGTGGCTGATGCGCTGTGATCGAGTGAGTAATGCATAGCTAAACTGCATGGGATCCAAGTCTAAATAACGCTCGACCTGTTCGAACCATTCCATCGAGTTACGAGCAGCCGACTGTAAACGAAGTACCTCTAAACGACGGTCATTTTCGTACTTGGTGAATGCATTGGGTAGGTCTGCTTCTTGGTCTATATAGTCTGCTAAGGCAATGGCACTGTCGAACGCAAGACGACTGCCGGAACCGATGGAAAAGTGAGCTGTTGCGGCCGCATCTCCCATCAATACTAGGTTTTTGTGTGACCAGCGATTACACAACACACGTGGGAAGTTGATCCATGCAGAACCACGAATGTGGTTGGCATTAGTCATCAGGTCGTGGCCACCTAAATGGTCCTTAAAGATCTCTTCGCAAATGGCGATGGACTCTTTTTGAGTCAAACCGGCAAAACCAAAAGCTTCAAACGTGGTTTTGCTACACTCTACAATAAAGGTGGCGGTGTCGTCGCTAAATTGGTAAGCATGGGCCCAGACCCAGCCATGTTTGGTTTTTTCAAAAATAAAGGTAAATGCGTCGTCAAACTTTTGATGTGTGCCAAGCCAAATAAAATGGCATAAACGTTCATCTATTTGAGGCTCAAACACCGTCGCAAATTGAACCCGCGCTTTAGACCGTAAACCGTCAGACGCAACCACTAGATCGTACTCGGCCATGTACTCTTCGTAATCGGCGGCTTCGGTTTCAAAGCGCAACTCAACACCTAGCTCCAGCGCTCGGTGTTGCAATATTTGTAATAACTTCATGCGTCCAATGCCACAAAATCCATGCCCACTGGACACATTGCGAGTGCCGTCTTTAACCACGGCTACATCGTCCCAATAGGCAAATTCATCACGAATGGCACGCGCACTAATAGGGTCGTTGTGGTCAACATTAGCTAGTGCTTCGTCGGATAACACCACACCCCAGCCAAAGGTATCGTCTGGCCGGTTTCTTTCGATTAACAAAATTTGGTGGCTGGGGTCGCGCAATTTCATGCTAATGGCAAAATAAAGCCCTGCCGGGCCGCCACCTATACAAGCTATCTTCATGATCGTGTGCTCTGGTGTTAAGGTCTAAATATTTACTTTAAGCTTAAACTAATATAGTTTATGCTTAAAGTAAATGCTTGAGCCATTTTAATTCAAACCGACCAATACACGAGGAGCGCACAACTATGAACTGGGATGACGCATTACGCTAATGCACCATATATTCAAAATGCGGAAACCTATCCGCCTGAGTGGGCACACAATGCGGCAGCGTACCGAATGGCATGTAAGCAGGCCGGGTTGGCCCAGCTCGACATCCCCTACGGTGCTGACGAACGGAAAAAGGTCGATATATTCTGGCCCAAAGAGCCAGCGCAGGGGTAGTATTTTTTGTACACGGTGGTTTTTGGCGGGCCTTCGACAACAGCAGTTGGAGCCACCTCACCGCAGTCTTGGTGAGTGCAGGTTGGGCGGTGGCCATGCCCTCTTACCGCTTAACGCTAGCCGTGAGTTTGAAAGAAATTGTCCAGGATATCGCGCAAAGTCTAAACAAGGTAGCCGCAATTATTGATGGGCCTATTGTATTAGCAGGCCACTCAGCACGGTCATTTGGTGACAATGTTAATGACCGATATCTGAGGGCCTAAAAGACCGTATAGTGCGCGTGGTCAGCATCTCAGGCCTACATGACTTAACGCCGTTATTAAACACTAAGATGAATCTAGAGTTTGGTTTAGACGTAAAGCAAGCCAAATTATTAAGCCCTGCATTCCAAAATTCGGTTGTCCAAACGGCCGTGACTTGCTGGGTGGGAGGCGATGAGATGAGAGGGTTAGCAAACAATACCCACCCTTTGTTTGTCGTCGTTACTGGCGAACTCTAATTAGACGGGCTAGCGTCAAACAATAGACGCAGCCCAAAATAGACGAATAAACCACCCGCTAACCTAGTCGCTAAGTTAGACAAGGTTGTATTGTGCTTAAGTCTAGCGCCAGCGGCGGCAGAAGACCAAGCCACAATAAAACACCAAATCATGCCGTTAAAGTTGAAAATAAAGCCCAATACCAAAAATGAGAAGGCAATATTGGTGGCGCCTGGCGCGATGAATTGAGGTACAAAAGCGACAAAAAACAACGCGACTTTAGGGTTGAGGGCGTTGGTTAAAAAACCCTGGTAAAAGATATTTTTTAGCGGCGCTTGGGTCACCTTAGAAGGGGTTGCAGGCGTTTTCCGACGACTCAAAAGTAAGCCAGCACCCAAATATATTAAATACAAACCACCTAATACTTTAATCACGGTGTAGGCCGTGCTAGACGCTGCTAAAATAGCCGACACACCAAAAGCCGCTGCAAAAATATGCACCAAAGTGCCGGCGCCTACGCCTAACGAGGCCACTATTCCGGCGCGTACCCCTTGGCTAGCACTACGGCTGGCAATAAAAATAAAGTCTTGGCCCGGAACCAAATTAAGGGCGATGCCAGCAACTATAAATAACCAAAGGTCTTGGGTGCCTAACATGTTAAAGGGCCTTTAATTTAACCCTTGGTTTGTGTTGTGCTGTCAGTTCGTCAGCCTTCATAAAAAACACCTGCGTAATAGGTTTTTGAAACGCTAGAGAGAGCTGAAACGCCAAATCTAACGACGGACTATAACGTTTTTTTTCAATCGCCACTATTGTTTGCCGAGACACACCTACCTTGTCAGCTAACGCCTGCTGCGTCATTTCCTGCTGTTCAAAACGCAGTTTACGTACATTATTGTCGATATCTAGTTTTGTTTTTGCCACAAGTGTTAACCCTATCGGTACCAAAATAATTTAAGTAAGTCGCCCAGTAGGTTGGCAATATACATACAGGCAAAAATGCTCAATAAAGCGGTGTTAGCCGCAAGTTGTTGCCAGCCCATCATGGCAAATACCACAATCAAACCAAAACTAAAACAGACCAATATCAAACGCATGACATAAAGCTCTATTTCGTCGTCTCGCTCGTCGGTGACATCTTGTTCAACCTTGCCCCAGATCAAGCCAGCAACAATGGTAATGACAATGGAGCTTACTATGCTGGCAAGGATGCTAATCCCTATGGCCTTGACCAAAAGCTGGCCCAAGGCTGCGGTTTCAATAGTATCCCATTGCCCAACTTGGTTCACCAGCCACCAACCCACCACTAATGAAGTGGCTAACGAGATAAATACCTTCCTACGTTTTGCATCCATAGTATTTTCCACATGTAGTATATTCAATACACAAAGTACGCTTTAAATAACTTAGTGTCAACTATATATTACACTCAATCCATAAGTGACAATTGTCGGGGCAAAATTAGCGGCAAAGGCAGTCAATCCTTGCCATCAAGGCCTTTAATGGTCTATATTGCGCCCACTATGACTTGTCGGGGTGCCTAGTTAATTTAAATTAACGCCATAGGCTGAGATCACTAAAGTGAATCCCGTTGTACCTGATCTGGATAATGCCAGCGTAGGGAACAAGGAAAAAGCACAGTCGTTGGGTTCTCCAACGCCGCTCCCTCCTCCAAATAGTTTGCCAATATTACATTGGCTGTCATAGCATACTAATGTTATTTATGGAGTAATCATGATCCGTTTTATCACCTCAAAATTGGCAACTTGTTTAGCTGTTGCTAGCTTTGGTCTTGCCGCTGTTGCTACGCCCGTATTAGCAGGCGATACCAGTAAAAAAGAGCTTACCGTTTACACTTACGATTCATTTGTTTCCGATTGGGGCATGGGCCCATTGATCAAGCCTACATTTGAAGAACAATGTGGCTGTACTTTAAACCTTGTGGGCATGGAAGATGCCGTTGCTATGCTGCAGCGACTAAAGCTTGAAGGTGCCTCCAGCAAGGCAGACCTAGTACTAGGCTTAGACCTAAACCTTGTAGACGATGCCAAGCAGACAGGTTTGTTTGCTGGCCATACGGTTGATACCAGTGGTCTCAACATGCCTATCGATTGGCAGGATGATACCTTTGTACCATTCGACTACGGCTACTTCGCTTTTGTTTATAATACCGAGACCATGCCCAACCCACCTAAGAGCTTAGATGAATTGGTGAATGCAGGGCCAGAACTAAAGGTCATTATTCAAGACCCGCGTTCAAGTACCCCAGGCTTGGGCTTATTGTTATGGATGAAGCACGTTTATGGCGATCAATCTGACGCCGCTTGGGCCAAATTATCTGACAATATTCTCACCACAACTAAAGGTTGGAGCGAAGCCTACTTTAGCTTGTTCCTAGCGGGCGAAGCACCTATGGTACTGAGCTACAGCACCTCACCAGCATACCACATGGCGGTTGAAGGTACTGACCAATACCAGGCTGCGCCATTTGATGAAGGTCATTACTTACAAGTGGAAGTTGCTGCTAAACTTAAGTCTTCGGTAAATTCAGAGCTAGCTGATGAGTTCCTTAGTTTTATGGTGAGCGAAGGTTTCCAAAAGCACGTACCACTGAGCAACGTAATGTACCCAGTCAACGTGCCTGCCGACATGCCAGAAGCTTTCGGCAAGCTCATTACCCCGGCTACCGTATTGCAGTTGGATACCGCTGAAATCAATCAAAACCGCAAGCAATGGGTTAACGATTGGTTAGGTGCGATGACACAGTAGTCATTACCTAGGTAACTTACCTTACCCACTAAAACCTCCTCATATGCTAAAATCTGCTAGTATTCACCACTAGTAGTTAGCACATGCGGAGGTTTTTTATGGGCAGTAAACGAGTATTATCCATACTGCTGTTGTCAGCTTGCCGTGGGATAAGTCCCGAGCAAGAAGCCTTCATGGTAATATCGTAGGCGTTTTCTGATCTGGTTTGTAAGGCGAAATCTACGCTTCCGCTATACCGTCCTCATAGGGGTAAGGTATATTAACCGTGGTTTTGGAAATGGCAGGGGGCCGCCAAGCGCTGCAAATCTTTAGCGTCTGAAAGCGTGTAGGGTCGCAGGCATAGACGTGCTGTTGTGAGGTTGGGTTGGTGCATTGGATTTCTCCAGTGTGGCGAAAGGGTTCTTGCTATGTTTGTTAATCCAACTATAACCCAAACTAAGCGATATTAGCTAAGCAGGTTAACTGCTTTATAAATGATGATGTCATGGCCGTTGTAGACAC
This sequence comes from uncultured Oceanospirillaceae bacterium, assembly GCA_965366045.1. Taxonomy (GTDB): domain Bacteria; phylum Pseudomonadota; class Gammaproteobacteria; order Pseudomonadales; family Balneatricaceae; genus Njordibacter. The sequence continues at coordinate 9,062 of CBDUDU010000056.1, read as the reverse complement.
CCATCTTCGAGTACGGGGTGTAGAAAACCTGCGTAATACCCAGCGCCAACATTAATGCAGCCACCATTATGATTGTCGAGAAAACCAGTGATATAGTACTCGGGAACAGTCTTCTAAAACCTCTGCATCTTCCACTCGGATAACCCCCTCTCGGACACACAAAATGACAAATCGCCCAACATTGGATAGTACAAACATTCACCCGGATATACGCACGAGTATTGCTAAAAATCACTCAGAAACGGTTAATAGGGTGATTAATGCGGTGGTTAACAACCCAGCGGTGGTGGTTGGCATGTCGGTCAACCCTGCTGTTAAGAAAGCCCGTAAATTACTTGAAGAACAGGGGCTTAACGTCACCTATCTTGAGTTTGGTGGCTATGGAAGTCAATGGCGTAAACGTTTAGCCATTAAAATGTGGAGCGGTTGGCCGACCTTCCCGCAAGTGTTTGTTAATGGCACTTTAGTTGGTGGCGCCAGCGATTTGCACAAACTCATTAAAGATAATACCCTGAAAACGTTGTTGTAGCTGGCTTAGTTGGCAACTGTGTTGAGTCTTGATATATGAAACTTTCGGACGTACTGATTGCTCTGATGGTGCCCCTTGTCTGGGGTATGGGGTTAGTCGTAGCTAAACCAGCAGTGGATCAATTCCCGCCCATTTTGTTGATGGCGCTGCGGTTTTCTGTAACGGCGTTGATATTGGTGTGGTTTGTGCCTGTACCCAGAGGCATGCGCAAGTCTTTGGCATTGGTCGCGTTGGTGGGGTCTACCTTGCAATATGGCTTGTCTTATAATGGTTTAAAGCTATTAGATGCCAGCACAACAGCCTTGATCGTGCAGATTGAAACCCCGTTTTTGTTGCTTATTAGCGCCGTTTGGCTGGGCGATCGCCTTACCCGCCGCCAGCTACTGGGGTTAGTGATTGCCTTTGTTGGTATCTATACTCTTACGGGGGCGCCTAATTTAGTGGGCAAGTGGCTGGGGATTGGTTTGGCCATAGGGGGGGCATTTATTTGGGCCTTAGGCCAGGCTTTGATGCGTCGCTTAACACAAAGCCAGCCTAACCGGCTTTCGGGTATGGGCACCATTGCCTGGATTTCGGTATTTGCTGCACCCCAATTATTTGTGGCCTCTTTGATCGTGGAAGATCAGCACTGGTATCATATTAGCCATGCGGGTGTGGCTGTATGGGGTGCCGTGGCCTATTTAGGGATAGTGATGACAGCCCTTGGTTACACCTGTTGGTACCATGTATTGGGCCGCTATCCGGCATCTCAAGCGGGGCCTTATTTGTTATTGCTGCCAGTATTTTCGATTTTGGGCGGTTGGTTGTTCTTAGACGAATCCGTGAATCAGCGTATGCTGGTCGGTGGAGCCGTGATTGTATTTGGTGTCGCCTTATTGACCGTGCAGCGCTCCTTAGCCGACAAGTGATAAGTCCGTTTAAAATGCGCCGAAGGTGGGTTCACTTAGTAGATAATAAGCAAAGGCTGGTTAGTTGTGTTTAACTTTACTGGAGTAGATTCATGGCATCTCAAGGCTTAGCCCATGTATATGGTGAAGTAGTCCCCATTAGTGAAGCAAAAATTTCGCTATTAGACTGGGGTTTTTTACACTCCGACGCTACTTATGACGTGGTCCATGCGTGGCACGGCCACTTTTTTCGCTTGGCCGATCATGTGGATCGTTATTATGCCGGTATGGAAAAACTGCGTATGACCATACCCTATAACAAAACCCAACTTACCGAGTTGTTACTACAGTTGGTGGCTCAAAGCGGTTTACGTAATGCCTATGTAGAAATGATCACCACCCGTGGCCAGCCCAAGTCTGGGTCTCGAGATCCACGGTTATGTACTAATCAGTTTTTTGCTTTTGTAGTGCCTTTTGTGTGGATTAGCCAGCCAGACCAAAGCTTACATCTGGCTATTAGCCAGCAACAGCGTATACCCACAGCATCCCTGGACCCCACTATTAAAAACTACCATTGGTTAGACTTAGTGATGGGGCAGTTTGAGGCCTACGATCGCGGTGCCCAAACAGCCGCCGTAGTGGATTCCCGTGGCAATATAAAAGAAGGACCGGGGTTCAATATTTTTGTCATTAAAAACAATCAGCTATATACACCGGACGAAGGTGTATTGCATGGCATTACTAGGCAAACAACCATTGAGATCGCGCAGCAATTGGGTATTCAAGTCGTATGTGAAGACGTGTCTGCAGACGCTTTTAGAAGCGCAGACGAAGCTTTTGCCACCAGTACAGCAGGTGGTATCATGCCAATCACCCAAGTGGATGATCATGTGATTGGGTCTGGCGACATAGGCGCGTTAACCCAGCAACTACAAAGCGCTTATTGGAGCATGCATACACTACCAAAACATAGCCTTCAGGTGGCCTATGATGGATAAACCATTTTCCCAAGCATGCGTCAACAATCAGGCCCCTATCTGTAACGTGTTGGAGCGTGTTTTTGCTGATAAGAAAAGTGTTCTCGAGGTGGGCAGCGGAACAGGACAACATGGTATTTTTTTTGCTAAAAAACTGCCACATCTTAACTGGCAGATGAGCGATCGAGAACAAAATCACGCTGGTATTAAACGCTGGATTTATGACAGCCCATCATCCAATCTACTCGCGCCTATTGCATTAGATGTGCTACGTGATCAATGGCCAAAGGCCCACTATGATGCGGCGTACTCTGCAAATACCGCCCACATCATGCCGTGGGATGCGGTGGTTTCCATGTTTATGGGTATTGGCGATCGGCTGTTATCTGGCGGTGTATTTTGCCTTTATGGCCCTATGAAATATTTGGGTGTTTTGGAAGCCCAGTCTAATGTTCAATTTGATAATTGGTTACAACAGCAAGTACCCCACCAAGGCATCAGAGAGTTTCATGAGATCAACCAATTGGCTAAGGATGCAGGCCTAACATTGCAGGAAGACAATGCCATGCCCGCCAATAACCGACTCATCGTTTGGCAAAAAGTTTGATTGTGTGGGCTGAGCCTTACATGTTAGGTCAACTATTCCGTAAGTAGCCAGTCCACAAATTTTCGCTTTGCCGGCAGCGTGTCCTTGGCGTTAACTTCCACTAGGTAATAGCCCCACTCAGAACTTAAGCTGAATGAGCGTAAAGCTGTGAGCACGCCACTGTCTACTAGATCATCTACTAAGTTGCCCCAACCTAAACCTACACCTTGGCCAGCAATAGCGGCCTGCACCAATAAGGTGTAGTTGTTGAACGTGAGTACGGGTTCACTGGGCTTTACTAGGCTGCGCCGTTGGCTAAAAAAACCACGCCAATCAAGCCAGCCCTGGCTGGTATAGTCTCCCAGTTTCAATAACGGCAAGGCGGCCAGTTTTTTATGGCTTTCTATGGGGCCATATTGCTCTAATAAGGCAGGGCTACATATTGGAAAAACATCGCCCTTACAGAGAATATGAGACGTTAGGTTGTGTGGTTTGCCTTTGGCGAACACGATGGATATGTCCGTATCTTTGGTGGTGTGGTCGAGTTGGTCTTGAGAACTAACGATTCGCACCTCCACTTCAGGGTGCAGTGCACGAAACCGAGGTAATCGAGGTAATAACCAAAATGCGGCAAAAGCAAAATCAGTTGCGACATTAATATATAGCCGCGTACGAGTTTTTTGCAGGTTTTCTAGACAGTTTGCCATCAGTGTAAAACCAGATTCAACGGCATTATATAGATGCTTTCCGGCATCGGTTAGGGCTACGCCCCGGTAGACACGTTTAAACAATTGCAGTTCAAGTTGGCGCTCTAGCCCCCGCATTTGCTGGCTTACTGCCGATTGAGTTGAGCCTAATTCATGGGCAGCCGCGGTGAAATTCAAATGACGTGCTGCAACCTAAAAAACCAGCAAGCTTTGAGCCGAGGGGATGATGCTTGTGAGTAACATTAGTTCATCTAATACCTTCCATTAATTTCAACCCAGTTTACACACTTATTTGTACTGTTAAAATAGCTGCTTTTCAGCCTTGCTAGGCTTATTAAATTGCACTTAGAATCGACAAAAAAGTCAAACATAGCAATGCCTGTGTCCAAGTAGAATAATATTAGAGGATTAATCCAGATGAAAATTGAACAAGTTACCCCCGCTATCGGTGCCGAACTATCTGATATATGCCTTAATAATCTTACTGCAAAAGATCTTGACGATATTTATGAGGCGCTCATTGAACACAAGGTTATCTTTTTTCGCGATCAAGACCTAACGCCAGAAGCACACTTGGCCTTTGCTAAGAGTTTTGGAGAACCAGAGCCACCACACCCCATCTACCCTAGCGTTAAAGGGTATGAACACATTGTTTTGCTAAAGAGTGGTGTCGGTAGCAAGCCAGACACTAACGATTGGCATAAAGACATGACGTTTAAATCAGATCCACCTTTCACCAGCATATTACATGCTATTGAAGTGCCCGACGTGGGTGGTGATACCATGTGGTCCAACACCAATGCAGCCTACGCGACGCTGCCAAAAGCCTGGCAAGACTACCTAGAGGGAATGGAAGCCATGCATGATATAGGCACCTTCAGAAATGATTTATACCGTAAAGGTGGCATACAAGCGGTGAATGATGGTCTGAAGAGCACTGGCTCTGCAGTACACAAAATTGTGGACACCCACCCCGTCAGTGGCCTTAAATACCTCAACATCAACCAGTCGTTTACGCGCCATATTATTGGTGAGATTCAGGGTGAGAGCGACCGTATTCTCCAATACCTCTATCAACACATGGCCAAACCAGAGTTTCAGGTACGTTTACGTTGGCGCAAAAATACCATTGCCATGTGGGATAACCGCATTACCCATCACTATGCCATTTGTGATTATTTGCCGAAAGTTAGACACATGCAACGGGTAACGGTGTTGCACGATAAACGTGAGCCTTAACTTTTTTGACTTCGCCCTACACTGGACTAGGTTGCTTCAGCATGTCAGGATTGGGTGGCCTAGCCTACAGTGCAACGGCACTCAATTGTGAATAAGGAATTATAGTCATGCCTAAAGGGTACCTAATTGGGATGGTCAAAATCACCAATCAAGAAGATTTCACCGCCAACTACGGCACTAAGGTAGAAAGCGCATTTGCACCGTTTGGTGGTAAGTTTATCGTGCGTACGGGCAGCACTAGCCACCATGAAGGTCGTCATTGTGACCGCTACGTGATCGTGGAATTTCCAAGCTTAGAACAAGCAACCCAAGCCGTAGAAAGTCCAGCCTACCAAGCGATCAAACCCCACCGAGTCAACAACAGCGACATAGACTATGGCTCGTTTATGTTACTGCAAGGCGTGTAACCCACACCGCCAGATGCACCGGCAATTAGTACGGTTTCCCCGGCCCTTAGATTGGCTTGGTGTAACATGTTCTCAGCCGTGGCATAGGCACAAGGGACACTGGCTAGTTCGGCATCGCTCCAATCGCAGTCGACAATAAAGACTTCTGACGCAGGTCTTTTGTTTGGTCAGGTGTTTAAGAAAAGATACTCTTGAACAGGTAGAAGAACGAGATACACAAAATAGCACCGATGGGTAAGGTAATGGCCCATGAGGCAATAATACCCGCTATAACACGCAAATTTAGCGCTGCAATCCCTCGCGCTAACCCAACCCCCAGAACTGCGCCTACTAGGGTATGTGTAGTTGAGATGGGTATACCAATAGCAGAAGCTAATACCACAGTACTGGAGGCGCCTAATTCGGCTGCAAAGCCGCGGCTTGGTGTTAATTCGGTGATCTTTTTGCCTATAGTGGCCATCACCTTGTAACCGTATGTGCTTAGGCCCGCAACAATACCAATACCGCCGGCCAATAACACCCAGGATGGCATTGACGAAGTGGCAGTAACAGTGCCTGACTTAATAGTGCTAATGGCCGCTGCCATGGGACCTACAGCGTTGGCCACGTCGTTAGAACCGTGAGCGAAGGCCATTGAACACGCGGTAAATACCATAAGCACAGCGAATACTTTTTCAACGTCTGCATAACTATCGCCTGTCCCTGTCTCTGTGTTGCGCTTTATTCGAGTCAACATTAAGCTGCCTACGATGGCAACCAAAAGGCCAGATAAGGCTGCAATTAAGCACATTTCCGAGTAGCTTAAGCTAAAGCCGGCATCTTTAAATACATGGCTTAGACCTTTGACTAGAGTTACCATAGTAATCATAAAACCTACCAAAAACATATAGATAGGCACATAACGCTTGGCATTTTCATAGGGCGCGTCAGTATCGAGTATGGAGCGCTGAACGCTCCTAAACAACCCATAAGAAATGGCACCTGCCAACAAAGGTGATGCGAGCCAGCTAGCCGCAATAGCCCCCACTTTACCCCAATGCACAGCATCTACTGAAATGGCAACGGCGGCAAAACCGACCACGGCACCCACAATAGAATGGGTGGTAGACACGGGCCAACCCAAGATGGAGGCGATAAGCAACCAAGTGCCTGCGGCGAGCAAGGCAGATAACATGCCATACACTAAGTACTCAGGCGTACCTTGGAGGGTGAGCGGGTCAATTATACCTTTGCGAATAGTGGAAGTGACTTCACCACCGGCAAAATATGCACCGGAAAATTCAAAAATCATGGCAATGATGATGGCTTGTTTTAAGGTTATGGCGCCGGAGCCGACAGAGGTTCCCATAGCGTTTGCAACATCGTTAGCACCCACACCCCAAGCCATAAACACCCCAAGTATGACTGCAAGGATTAGCAAAATCTGGCCGTATTCGCTTAAAATATCCATAATAATACCTGTAATTAGGATTAACGTTTAACGGGCGATGATGACTTGGATTTGTTCTCCTGCACTTTGCGCATAATCCGCAAGGTTGCCTATGGCTTCAATGGTCTTGTACAAGAACATCGCATTAATAGGTGGCAGGCTGGTTTCAATTTCATGAAGTTTGGCGCGCAGGCTGATTTGGCGTTGGTCATTCTTGGTTTCGGCTTTTTCTAGTTTGGTGATGCACCGATTAATGCGGTCGATTTCACGGCCACCAAAACCAGAGCCAATCAGTTCGTCTAATTCATCAATGACCACTTTAGCTTCTATGGTGACGGCTATAGCGGACTTAACGTAAGCTTTCATGTCTGCAGCGATGGCTTTAGGTATTACTTGTTTACGTCCTAGCATTAACCCTGCAATATCTTTGGCACTGTTACAGATCTTATCTTGTTTGCTGAGGAGCTGGATTAAATCTGAACGATTGATCGGCATAAACAGGCTTTTTGGTAAATGCAGCCGAATACCTTGTTTCTGTTTGTCTGCGTCAGCTTCTAGGGCGCAAATTTCATTATATATAATCTCCGCTTGGAGCCAGTCTTCCTGGGCAACTGCTTTAAAGTATTCATTAAGTTGTTGTGCACAGGTGACTGCCGTTTGCATATGATTCTGCAGAGGCTGTATAGGGGAGCGGCCAAATAAGCTCATAAGTGCGTTTGTAGCCATGCGGTTCACCTAAGTTATTTGATAATCTGGTGGATAACACTTAACTAGTATGTACTATAGCTTAACATTGTTAAAATAATCTATAGGCCTTGAGTCGAGTTGTCAACCATGCTAAATACAAAGCCGCACACTACACACTGGCCCAGTAAATAACTAAGCATGATATAGTCGTTGCTCAATATGGATGATGCTAAAATGGCAAATAAGTGTAATAAGGTAACCCGAGGTTCTCCGTGAATATATTGATAACAGGTGGCACTGGTTTAATCGGGATGGCCTTTATTAAACGCTTTGTAGAGTGCCAAATCACGGTACTTACTCGTTCGATCTCAAAAAACAAAGCTGTATTGCCTCCTACAGTTAAGCTAATTGATTCGTTACAGAATTTGCCCCATCTAGATGCTTTTGATGCGGTTATTAATCTTGCTGGGGAGGCCATCATTGACAAACGTTGGAGCAACAAGCAAAAGCAGGTCATCTGTCAAAGTCGCTGGCAGTTAACTCAGCAATTAGTGGCGTTATTTGCGTGCAGCCAGAAGCCGCCTGCAGTTTTTCTAAGTGGTTCTGCCGTTGGTGTATACGGTGATCGGGGGGATGAAGTTCTCAGCGAAGACTCTGTTGTTCAAGAGTGCGATTTCCCTACCAAGGTATGTCTCCGGTGGGAGGATATTGCAATGCAGGCCGAGCCGTACACCCGTGTAGTGTTACTTAGAACTGGCATCGTTTTAGCCCCTCATGGTGGTGCTTTAGCAAAGATGCTGTTGCCGTTCAAATTGTGTTTGGGGGGGCGTATCGGCAATGGGCAGCAATATATGTCGTGGATCCACTATCAAGATCACATCAACGCGATGCACTGCTTATTAACAGAAAAAAGTATTTCAGGTGCAGTTAATATGGTTTCTCCGGCAGCTGAGACAAATCGTGTATTCACTCAAACACTGGCTAGATCGCTACACCGATTAGCCATTTTACCAATGCCTAAAAGTATCTTGCGATATTTGCTCGGTGAATCATCCTGCCTTTTGCTGGATAGCCAGAAAGTAGTGCCTCAAAAATTGTTGGAAAGTGGATTTAACTTTACGTTCCACAACCTGAAGTCGGCGTTTGCTGATGTACTGACGCACACGCCTAATGAGAGAAGTTAGTATGATAAACTCACCTAGCGTGGTGACCGATAACCCGACTTTAGTCCTTTGGGCGATAACACCCATTGCCATACCTGCAAATTACGGGCTCTAAACGCACCTGCACAGGACAGCAAATAGTACTCCCACATGCGCTTAAACAATGTGTCATAGTGATCTTTTATCTGAGGCCAAGCCTGACTAAAGTTTGCATGCCAAGCGAGCAATGTGGTGTCGTAATCAAAGCCAAAGTTATGCATATCTTCGACCACAAAACGGCCCTCACAGTCGCTACCAATCTGCTGGATAGAAGGCAGTGCGCCGTTAGGAAAGATATAACGATCAACCCAAGGGTCGTTACCTGAAACAGTTGAATTTCCACCAATGGTGTGTAACAAAAATAGCCCCTCGTCAGTAAGTAGGCTAGTTACCTTATCCAAAAATGTGGGGT
>CBDUDU010000055.1:0-15142 GCA_965366045.1 uncultured Oceanospirillaceae bacterium | reverse complement strand
CAAACAACCCCGGTAAGTCCGCAATAGACGCAAGCACCAAATCAGCATCGACTTCGAGCTCTGCTGTGTGGCTAGTCCCCGTAAGTACGCCTACATTAATACCAGCACCGGCACTTTTGCCCATGTGCAGATCGTGGGTGTTGTCGCCCACCACCATCACTTGCTCAGGTTTTAAGCCAGTTTGTTGGCAAAAGCCTAGCACCATGCCCGGGCCCGGTTTGCTGCCGTGGCCAGAGTCGTAACCCACTTTGTAGTCAAATAAGTGCAAGCAATTAAAATGACCTAGAGTGGCCTCAATACCTGCTTCGCTGTCCATCGTGGCTACGCCCAATACCAGACCGTTATCGGCAAGCGCTTGTAAGCTACTCGCTAAGTGGTTGACAGGAACACTGGCACCATATTGCTCGTCAGCAAAGATGTGATTAAGTTGCTGTTCTACCTCACGGACGGATTGGTTACCCAAGGGCGCCCACACTTGAGCGATGTCTAGGTTATTGCCAGCGGCTAAAATGGAGCCACCTAAAACCCGCTCTTGTGCCAAATCGTAACCGGTCGCCTGTAACATAGTGAGCGCTAAGCCTTCATCGCCTTTGGCCACCGCCAATACGGCGACTTTGGCTCTAGGTACCCAGGTGGCATGAAAGTCGAGCAAGGTACCGTCTTTATCAAACACAATACCTTTAATCTGGCTAATATTCATTCTGTAGCGGGCTTCTGGTCAGTTTCAGCATCCGTGTCTACGCTAGTTTCTGTACCTAGTGTAGTTTCTGCGGCAGCAGGTTTTGTTTCACTAAACCCACGCCAACGGCTGGTGCGTAACTCGCCTTCACGGTTGAGCACCGGGTAGGCAATTGCGGTGAAGTGCGAATGTAGGCGTTTGATGTCTCGCATTAAGTCAGTGAACAACGAATGTGCAACCGGGCTGGCTTTGTCGGCCTGCATAGCACGCATTTGTTGGCCATCCATGTATTGTTGGTGGCTAGAATTAAATTCGTGCTTGGCTTGAATCAAGCCGCGGGCACTCGACACGTCTTCGCTCATCATCACCTGAAACGACATGGGCATCACCTTAAATATGGCCTTCATGCTAGCGTCTAGGGCTTCATGTTCGTATTCAGTGAAGTCTATATGCAGGTTATTCTTTTTCTTCAACAGTAACGTCATGCTACGCTCTAAGGTATCACCTGCGTGCTCAATATTGGTGATAAATAGCAGTAAGTCCTGACACCGGTAACGCTCTTCTTCAGTTAAATCTTGGCCACCTAGCTCTAATAAATAGGCGTTAATTTGCTGATGGAAGTCGTCAATAATGTCATCACTTTGATGTATCTTTTTCTCCAACGCATCATAGCGTTCGGTCATGCCTAAGTGTACTTCTCGCAGCATCTCTTCCAACAGCTCGCCCATGGTGAGGGTGTCGCGCACTACGTTAGCTAGGGCTGCAGAGGGCGCCGTGTCTTCCACGTCTTTGAGGTATTTAGGGCTAGGCAGCGGCGCAAGGGTTTCTCTGGGCAAACGTGAATCAATCAACCCTGCAAGCTTGCTTACAATCAGCATGCCAAACGCGGCCACGGTGACGTTAAACAAACAGTGCATCAACACCAGCTGCCAAGCCGGGTCCATACTCACGTAATTGAGCCCCACATGGACTTCCGCCACCCACGGTGCAAAGGCTAGCGCGCCTAGGGAGCGCAAAATTAAGTTACCTAAAGGTGCAACACGTTTAGCATTACTGGACTTGCGGGATAAGTACACTGGGATAAAGGCGCTACCAATATTAACACCCAAAATCAGCAACAAACCCGACTCAACACCAATCACCTGCGCACCTACAAGGCCTGCTAATAACAGCACCATAACGAGGCTTGAGTGCAATAAGAAGGTTAGTAGTGCGGCAAACACAATGGCTAGCCACGGTTCGGCAATAAGGCTTTGTAGCATGTCGCTAAACAGCTCAGAACCTTGTAATGGCACGGCTTGTTGACGTAACAGCCCCAAGGCCAACAACATCAAGCCTAAACCCATCAGACCTTCGCCTATGCCATGCTGGCGTTTGTCTTTAGCGCGCAGTTCCATAAATACGCCAATAGCCACCAATAACGGACTTAACGCACTAAGATCAAAGGAAAGGATAAGGGCAACTAAGGTGGTACCGACATCAGCACCGAGCAATAAGGCTAAACCTGCTTCGCCTTGTACACCTAATGAGGCAGCCAACAACGCGGATGCAGTACTGCTTTGTAGAATCATGGTGAGCATTACGCCCAAACCCAAGGCCGACCATACGCCGGAAAACCGATCACGAATAAAATACGTAAGACGACCACCAAAGGCGCGTTTCATGCCCTGCTGCACCCGTTTTAAGCCCCAAATAAGCAAGGCTACCCCGCCTGCTAAGCCAATGAGCAGTTGGGTAATACTGGTGTCTGATACAGGGTCGATACGCGCCTCTGATTGCTAAAATTTATCACAGATGAGCTTGCCTTGCGCTGGCTTAGAATGGCAAACTGCGAGCTACGCTTTAGGGTAACACAAATGCCCAATAATGCTAATGTCATTACAGTTTAAATGAGTAATAACGGTATGAAAAATAAAGTGATTTTGCTTATTCTAGACGGTCTTGGATACAGCTACGCACGCAAACTCATGGGCAATTTAGAAGGCTGGGTTGATTCTGGCGAAGCTAGCCTTTGGAAAGGCCAAACGGTGTTACCTTCGGTATCTGGCCCATGTTATGCCAGCATCCATACTGGACTCACTCCGCAAGAGCATGGTGTCACTAGCAACTACCACCAAGGCAAACTCGAAGACCCCGACATTTTCAGTGAGGTCAAGGCCGCCGGCGGCACCACTGCAGCTGTGGCCCATTCATTCTTTTCTGACTATTTTCAGGCCAGCCCATTTAACCACCTACGCGATATGGAAGTGGACGACATAAACCGCCCGATCCAACATGCTCGATTTTATACCATGGCCGGCGAAAACAAAGCTCAGCCAGCCACGCCCTCCGACATCGATTTATTTTGGAAAATGAGCTTGCTTATTCAACGCCACCAGCCAGACTACTTTTTGTTCCACTCCAGCACCCTAGACAGCCTTGGCCATCACTATGGTTTTGACTCCATAGAGATCGATAAAAACTGCTATACCATCGATGCCGCATTAGGTGACTTTATCCCCCGCTGGCAAGAACAAGGGTATGACGTTATTGTAACGGCAGACCATGGCCAAAGCGCCAGGGGCCATCACGGTGGCACAGAAGCCATTATGCGGGACATTCCCATTTACTACTTTGCCAACCCAGATAACGCCTTAGACGGCCCACCTACCGACCATGTCATCGACCAAACCGCCCTTGCGCCAAGCATCTTACAGCGCATGGGGGTCGACATCCCTGAGTCGATGCAAGATACTCCTGTGTGGCGTTAAATAATTATTAGAAGGTTTATATCAATGCACAACCAATTTGATTACATCATCGTCGGCGGTGGCTCCGCTGGTTGTGTATTAGCTAACCGTTTAAGTAACGATCTCAATGCAGAAGTTCTACTGCTAGAAGCCGGGCCTAAAGACCGCAACCCATTGATCCATATGCCAGCCGGCATCGCTCTGTTAATCGATCATAAAACGCTTAACTGGAACTACACCACCACAGCACAAACGGCCATGAATGAGCGGCAAATACCCGTTCCCAGAGGCCGTACATTAGGCGGGTCTAGCTCAATTAACGCCATGGTACATATCCGCGGCCAAGCCCAGGACTACAATGAATGGCGTGACATGGGCAACGATGGATGGGGCTACAACGATCTATTGCCATTCTTTAAATACTCAGAAACTAACCACGGCGCACACATAGACGAAGGTTTCCATGGTGCTAAGGGACCACTACAAATCAACGACCGCTCCTACACCCACCCCCTTAGCGACGCCTTTGTTGACTCGGCTATAGCTGCAGGCTTGGCCAAAAATAATGATTTTAATGGCCACAATCAACTGGGGGCAGGCCGCTATCAAGTCACCCAATCTAATGGCAAGCGTTGTAGCTCTGCCGCTGCATTTTTACACCCAGTGGTAGATCGCCCTAACCTAAGTGTGATCACTAACGCCAAAGTGAGGCGGATATTGTTTAACGCCACACGTGCTGTAGGCGTAGAGTATCAAGTGGGTAATAGCGTTGACAAAGCCATGGCTAGCACCGAAATCGTGTTATCGGCAGGGGCTATTGGGTCACCGCAATTATTGCTCTTGTCCGGTGTTGGCCCTGCTGCAGAGCTCGCAGAACATGGCATTCCCATGGTGTTAGATCTGCCAGGAGTAGGTAAAAACCTTCAGGACCACTTAAATGTGTCGGTGTTGGCGCAAACTAAAGAACCCATTAGTTTATATGGTATAGACAAGGGGTTTAAGGCGGCGACAACCGCCATCCAATACTTATGGAATAAATCCAGCCCAGGAGCTTCCAACGCGGCAGAAAGTGGTGGCTTTTATAGCTCCAAGTTCAGCCCCGACCGTGCCGACATACAACTGCACTTTATTCCGTTGATGGTCTACCCAAAATCCGTTGCAGATATTAATCAACATGGTGTCACCATCCATGCCTGTAACCTCAGGCCCACCGATATGGGTGAAATAACACTTGCCAGTGCTGACCACCGCCAAGCACCACTCATTGATCAACGTTTCTTACAGACCCAAGGCAATATCGAACGGATGCGTGAAGGCATCCACATTAGCCGCGAAATCCTTGCTAGCGGGCCCTTTGCAGAACTCATTTCCCACACCTATTCACCCAGCAACACATGCCAAGGCGACGATGCGTTAAATGCTTACATTCGCGCCAACGCAGAAACCGAATATCACCCCGTAAGCACTTGCCGCATGGGGCCAGATGATATGTCTGTGGTTGATTCTAACCTCAAGGTCAAAGGCATCCAAAACCTACGTGTGGCGGATGCCTCCATCATGCCTAAACTGATTAGCGGCAACACTAATGCCACCAGCATTATGATCGCCGAAAAAGCCGCCCAATTTATGCTGCAGCAGTCACCTGTGCTGCGTAAAACATAGGGCCACCACGATAGGCAGGGAAGCCATAACCAAAGATAAAGGCTAAGTCGATGGCGCTAGCACTTTGCGCTATGCCATCGTTAAGTACTTCACTACCTTCATCAGCGACTGCGCCGATTAACCGTTGAACAATGGTTTCATCGCTCATGGGGCTGCGTTGAATGCCTTCGGCTAGGGCCGCTTCTTCAACCCAACGCATCACTTGATCATCTACCTCACGCTTGCCAGTGGTGTCATCATAACGATAAAATCCGGCGCCTGTTTTTTGGCCTAAGCGTCCCTGTTCAACCAACAGATTAGGCACGCGGTAGTTTTTAGTGGCGCCCAGCGCTTCTGCACTCAACGTTTGACGCGCCTTATAGCCTATATCCAGGCCGGCTAAATCGGCTACACTAAATGGCCCCATCGCCATACCAAACTCAAACATAGCACGGTCCACTTGCTCTACACTAGCGCCTTCAATTAAACAAAGGTTAGCCTCGCGTAAATACTTGCTATAGATACGGTTGCCTATAAAGCCATAACAGACACCTGCAACAATAGCGGTTTTGTTAATCACCTTGGCCACGGCCATAACCGCCGCTAGTGTGGCATTGCTGGTTCTGCGCGCCTGCACCACTTCTAACAACGGCATGATGTTGGCTGGGCTAAAGAAGTGCATACCCACTAACTGCTGTGGCCTCTTCACTTCGTCTGCCATGGCTTCAATATCCAAATAAGACGTATTGCTAGCAAAAATAGTATGCGGTGCACAAATGTTATCTAACTGTTTAAACACTTTCTGTTTAACGGCCAAATTTTCCACCACCGCTTCGATCACCAAATCGACCTGAGCAAGATCTTGCATATCCATAGTTGGCGTAATGGATTGCAAACGTTGTTGCATTTGTACTTGGCTTAATCGACCCTTAGCATGGGTTGACTGGTAACGCTTGCTGATCATTACCATGCCCTTATCAAGCACTTGTTGGTTGATTTCGACCAACGTCACCTGCAGGCCCGCATTGGCAAAGCACATGGCAATACCCGTGCCCATAGTACCCGCACCAATCACACCAACACGCCTGATGCTGGTGACGGTTTGATCACTGCTGACTTGCGCTTGGTATTTTTTAGCACCATTTTTGGCTTGAGTCTGAGCAAAAAATACATGCCTTAATGCAGCGGATTGCGGCTCGGCTTTACAAACCATAAACTGCTCTCGCTCAAATTTAAGAGCCTCTGAAAATGGCTGTTGAGTGGCCGCTTCAACACAATTAACAATACATTGAGGAGCCTTCTGACCGCGCATTGTTTTTGCCAGTTTGGCGCGATATTCAGCAAAAAAACCTGCATCATAGCTGCTGCTATCCACGCTCAACTCGCTCACCCTGCGGCAACTTGCCTGCTGTTCAATAAGTCGCTGTGCATAGTTTAGGGCTGCCGCTGGTAAATTATCTTCCGTCAATTCATCAAGTAAGCCGATATCTAGCGCTTTCGCCGCAGAAATAGGTGTACCTGCCGTCATAAAGTCCAAAGCCGCCTTAGCACCCACCAGTCTTGGCACTCTTTGAGTACCACTGGCACCGGGCAACAGGCCTAGCTTCACTTCTGGCAAACCCACTTCAGCCGAACTCAGTGCCAGCCGATAATGACAACTCAGGGCCAACTCAAAACCGCCACCCAAGGCGCTGCCATGCAGAGCGGCAATGACCGGTTTTGTAGAGGCTTCTACCGCTGCAATTAAGTCCGGTAACGAAGGTGCCTTAGGCGTTTGGTTAAATTCTTTGATGTCTGCACCGGCGCAAAACGTACGCCCCTCACAGATAATCACCAAGGCTTTGCTGGCATCATTTTGGGCTGCCGTAATGGCGTTTAAAATGCCGTCGCGCAACGCATGGCCCAGAAGATTTAACGGTGGGTTATTAATACTGATCACACCCACTTGTTGATTGATGTTATAGCTCACTACACTCATGTTGTTACCCTGTACTAATACGGCTTGCTTAAATACGCTCAATAACTACGGCAATGCCTTGGCCTATACCAATACACATAGTGACCAAGGCATAACGGCCTTGTTTGGCTTCTAATTGTGCCAAGGCATTTTGAATAATACGCGCACCACTGGCACCTAGGGGGTGACCCACGGCAATAGCGCCGCCATTAGCGTTAACACGGCTGTCGTTAAAATCGACTCCCAACAACTGCAAACAACCCAACACTTGTACCGCAAAGGCTTCGTTCACTTCAATCACATCCATTTGATCAAGGGTTAAGCCCGCTCTAGCAAGGGCTTTTTGGCTAGCTGGCACAGGGCCAAGGCCCATAGTGCGGGGTTCTACACCTGCCACAGCACCTGCAAGAATGCGGCCCTTAGCGGCAACACTATACTTTTCGCCCACCGCTTGGCTGCCCACAATTATGGCTGAAGCACCGTCGTTAAGGCCCGACGCATTGCCTGCCGTTACCACACCATCATTGGCCAAAGTACGTAAACTGCCTAACACTTGCTCAGTTGAGCCTGCGCGAGGATGTTCGTCTTCGCTAATGGTAATCGCTGGTTTTTTACGACCCTGATGCACGTCTATCGGTACAATTTGAGCCGCCATGTAGCCGGCTTGCTTAGCAGCCTGGTAATTAGCTTGTGAACGAGCGGCAAACTCGTCACATTGTGCACGACTAATACCTAAATCGGCAGCAATGTTATCCGCCGTTTGTGGCATGCTATCGTCGCCAAAGGCAGCGCTAATTTTAGGGTTCGTAAACCGCGCGCCCATGGTGGTATCAACCAACTGCTGGCCGCGATCAAATGCGTTGTTGGATTTAGACAGCACCAACGGTGCACGACTCATCGACTCAACACCACAAGCCACAAACAGTTCACCTTCGCCACACCGCACCGCACGGGCTGCATCCAACGTCGCAGCCATACTCGAACCACATAGGCGGTTGACGGTAATGCCACCAGAGCTAATAGGCAAACCCGCCAATAACCCAGCAAAACGCGCCACGTTACGGCAATCTTCGCCGGCTTGGTTGGTATTACCGGCGATGACGTCTTCATATTCGTTTAAATCAAAACCGTTGCGGTTAACCAGTTCACGAATAACGTGGGCTAACAAATCGTCTGGACGTACCGAAGATAGCCCGCCACCTAAGGTACCAAAAGCGCTACGGGCAGTGTCATAAATATAGGCGTAATCGTTCATATTAAAGTCTCATTTTGTTAATTTCTTCAACCAGATGAAGCAGTTGAGGAGCAAAGGTTTGTTCAATTTGTTGTACGGATACAAGGTAACTAGGGCCACCGATGCTTAACACCATGGTTTTGCCACCTTGCACTTGAAACGGCACCGCAACGGCATTAACCGTACGGTTCCAATCACCTAACGATAAGCAATAGCCGTGGTTTTGATAACAGATTGCGGCTTCATCAATGCCGTCCACTTGTTGTTGCCAATCTTGCGTTTGGCGCTCGCCAAGGTAGTTGATAAACTCGGCGCGCTCGAGCGGCTCTAAGGACGCCAAATAGGCACGGCCTGCCGCAGACGTGGCCAAGGGGATGCTCGCACCCACCTCTACCCTTAGACTTTGCACCGTATGGTGGCGACAGTTTTCTACGTAAATCATCGACAAGCGTTCGCGCACGGTAAGGCCCACAGACACTTGGTGCTGTTTAGCTAGGTCTTCCATTAAGGGCTGGATAAGACGGCTAACTTGCACATTGGCTACATAAGCATAACCTAACGCCAACACACCAGCATCGAGGCGATACTTGTCACTGTGGGGGTCGTTAGCCAAATAACCCAACTGCTTAAGAGTGTAGGTCATGCGCGACACGGTGGCTTTTGGAAGCCCCGTAATGGCACTCAATTCCTGATTACCTAAGACACTATGACTGTCGCTAAACGCGCGCAGTAGTTCCAACCCACGGGCTAGCGCTTCTACAAACTTGCGATCTTTGGGTGCAGATTGTGGTTCTTCAGACGACATAACAGGCCATGAAATAGTTGGCGCTTTGAATGCTCAGAATCTTAACACAGTTTCGCTCTGCGGAACAAGATTTCGCTTATTGAAACATGATAAAAGACATGTTAGTTTGATACCCATATTAAACTCCATTGGAGTTGCAAGTGAATATTTCATTTACCCCAGAAGAACTTTTGTTTAGGGATCAAGTGCGCGACTTCCTAAATAAAAGGGCTCCCGCCGCCGTTAGGCACAAACAAACTGCGGGTTTGCGGCTGGACAAACATGACATGGTCGCGTGGCAACAATCACTCTTTGAAGAGGGTTGGGCCGGCATTAATTGGCCGGTAGAACATGGTGGCTCCGGCTGGAACGCTACCCAAAAATACATTTTTTTTGATGAGGCGAGCAAAGCCAACATGCCCAGAATTGTGCCTTTTGGGCTCAATATGGTGGCCCCAGTAATTTATAAGTTTGGCAATGAAGAGCAACAAAAACGATTTTTGCCCGACATATTGTCGTCTAAAGTATGGTGGTGCCAAGGCTACTCAGAGCCTAACGCGGGTTCAGATTTGGCATCCCTAAGCACCAAGGCCGAACTACAAGGCGACCATTACCTCGTCAATGGCACCAAAACGTGGACCACCCTTGCACAATATGCAGACTGGATTTTTTGCCTAGTACGTACCGATAATTCTGGCCGTAAGCAACAAGGTATAAGCTTTTTATTGATCAACATGAACAGCCCCGGCATTAGCCTACAGCCTATTATCACCATAGACGGGCAACATGAAGTCAACGAAGTGCATTTTGATAACGTACAGGTGCCTGCCAACAACCTGATTGGCGAAGAAGGCAAAGGCTGGACCTATGCCAAGGTGTTACTCACCCACGAGCGCACCGGCATTGCTCGCGTGGCAGAATCAAAACAACGTTTTTGTCTGCTGCAAGCTCGCATCAAAGAACTTCAACACACGCCTGAGCAACCCCACGTTAACAGCGTATTTATGGCACGGGTAATGGCCGTCGAAATTGATTTAGTCTCACTGGAATATACTGAATTGAGAGTGTTGTCGAGTATCGCCACCGGCAATGCCCCTGGACCAGAGTCGTCTATTCTTAAAATTTTAGGCACAGAACTTCAGCAAGCCATTGATGAGTTGTTTTTAGATTTATCAGGCTTACATGCCCTGCCCTTTGTACCCGACCAATATAGTCTGGGCTACGCAGGAGACAATCTGGAACCTCATTATGCCGCCAACACTGCGCCGCATTACTATAACAATCGCAAAGTCTCCATTTATGGCGGCAGTAATGAGATTCAAAAGAATATCATTGCCAAACAGATTTTGGGCTTTTAGGAGGCACTTATGGACTTTTCTTTGTCAGACGATCAAACCATGATGCAAGACATCGTCAAACGTTTTATAAGCCAAGAATATGGCTTTGAAACACGCCAATCATTACTTACCACAAAGCAAGGCTACAGCGAGGATATGTGGCAAACCTTTGCAGAAATGGGGTGGTTAGCCCTGCCTATTGACGACCAATATGGCGGCTTAGGTGGCACCATTATAGACACTATGTTGTTACAAATTGAACTTGGCAAAGGCCTTGTCCTAGAGCCTTTTTTCGCCACGGCTATCCATAGCGCGTCATTACTCAGTAAAGTGGCCAACGATGACGTCAAACAACAATGGTTACCAAAAATTGCCGCCGGCGAAACCAAATTTGCAGTGGCCTATGCCGAACAAAATTCGAGCTTTCGAGTCACTCAATGCGCCACAAGCGCGTCTGTCACGGGCACCGGATACCTATTGCAAGGCAAAAAATGTGTGGTATTAGGTGCCCCTAGCGCCGATCAGCTGTTGGTTACTGCTAACACAGACACGGGGCTTGGCGTATTTGTGGTCGATCCATCATTGGCGGGCATAAGTTTTAATAACTACGCCACCAATGATGGTCACCGAGCTGCTGAAATCACCTTTGATCAAGTTGAAGTTTTAACCTCTGCGCGACTAGACAGTGGTACAAATGCTCAATCGGCATTTGATGCTAGTAGAGATGAAGCCATTGTTGCGCTGGCGGCAGAGGCCTTAGGCATTATGCAAAAGTTGTTGGCCGCCACTGGTGAACATCTACATACCAGACAACAATTTGGTCGTAAAATAGGCGAATTTCAAGTGCTACAACATCGCGTGGCAGACATGTTTATGGCCCTCGAATCTACTCAGTCCTTGCTCTACTACGCTGCCTTAAAAATTGCCTCTAATGCTGATGACCGAAACCGAGCAACGTCCATGGTTAAAGTAAAGTTAGCTCAAACGTCTCGTTTGGTCGGACAAACTGCTGTGCAACTACACGGCGGCATGGGCATCACTGACGAGCTAGATGTGGGACACTATTTCAAACGGTTAACCTGTATCAACGCCCTTATGGGCTCCGGTGACCAACATATGCAGCGCTTACTCAACCACGCCGCGTAAAACCCAATATAGACGAGACATCCACCATGAAAGCAGCCGTTATTAAAGAATTTGGCCAACCCCTAGTTATTGAAGAAGTTGCCGACCCAATCGCCAGTGACAACGGCGTGGTAGTTAAAGTTGAAGCCAACGGCATATGTCGTAGCGATTGGCACACATGGATGGGCCACACCCCAAACGTGACGCTACCTCACGTTCCCGGTCATGAGCTTGCAGGTACAGTTAAAAGTGTAGGGCGAGACGTTAAAAATTGGAAAATAGGTGACCGTGTTACGGTACCTTTTGTAGTGGCTTGTGGTAGTTGCCATCAGTGCCATAGCGGTGAGCATCAAGTGTGTAATAACCAGTTTCTTCCTGGTTTTAATGCATGGGGTAGCTTTGCTGAAGAGGTCGCCATTAATTACGCCGATGTTAACTTAGTAGCGCTACCAGAAGGCATGAGCTACGCCGCCGCTGCCAGCCTTGGCTGCCGTTTTACCACGGCTTTTCGTGCCTTAGTGCAACAAGGAAAGATCGCACCGGGCGAATGGCTCGCAGTACACGGTTGTGGCGGCGTAGGTTTGTCAGCCATTATGATTGGCGTTGCCGCTGGGGCTAATGTGATTGCCGTAGACATAGACGACGAAAAGCTCGCATTTGCCAAACAACTCGGTGCCGTAGCTCTCATCAATGCTAATCAAGTGAAGTCTGTACCCGGTGCCATAATGGGCCAAAGTGGCGGTGGTGCCCATGTTTCCCTCGACGCTTTGGGAAGCCCTATTACTTGTCGAAATTCCATTCGCTGCTTACGCACCCACGGGCGCCATGTACAAGTGGGTCTAATGATGGACTCGACCGACGCAGTACCTATGGACCGTGTGATCAGCAAGGAACTCACATTATTAGGCAGCCAAGGCATGGCGGCCTACAAGTACCCAGAGCTGCTTCAAATGGTTGCACAGGGCACCTTAGAGCCTGAGAAGCTAGTACAAAACACGGTCAATTTAGAACAAGGGGTGGACATTCTACAATCCTTCGACCAGTTCCCAAGTTTGGGTGTAACGGTTATTACCGAGTTTTAACATCCACAGCTCCGCAGTCATTCTGACTAAACTAGAGTCATCCTGACGCAGGTCAGGATCTCTTGAGATTCCGGCCTACGCCGGAATGACGTGGAGGCCTGCGCCGGAATGACCCGTTGAGCCCGAGCCTACCACGCCAAGGGTGGAAGCTTAACTTGCCCTCGGCTTACCAATCAAACTCAGCAATCTTGTATAGCTCAGCAGCATTTCTCAACGATAACTCGCGGTAGGTTTTCCACTGCATAAAGGCCAATTGATTAATTTCATAGGCGTCGGATAACTCACCACCGTCATTCAGCACCTTTTGAACTTCATCGACCATATAGTTAACATAACCCATCGTATAGTAAGTTACAGTGTCCAGGTCTGTTACCCCCCCGTGACCCGGAATGATGATTTTAGGATTCAAGGATTCAAGTTTGCTCCAGTTTTCCTGCCACGCCAGCATGTCTGTATGTTCCAATACAGGCAACATACGTTCATTGAAGGCAAAGTCGCCAGAAATTAGCAGATCGTCTTCTGGTAACCAAAGCTGTATATCATCTGGACTATGGGCGTGTCCAAAGTGCTTAAGTACAACCTTTTTACCCTTTACGGGTACCACATACTCTTCGGCGAAGGTACGGTCTGGCATCACGATGTGGGAGTTAGAAAATTTATCTCTTAGACTGCCCTGTCCCCGCTCCAGCATTTTGTCGGCCTCATGTTCAAGGATTTCTGGAGTATTTTCATGAGCAATGATTTCTACCCCCTGCTCTTTCCAGTAACTCCCCCCAAACACAGCATGGCCTTGAGCATTTTCATAAATAAGGTATTTAACCGGCAGGTCTGTGACCTGTTTAATTTCTTCGTGCATGGCCTTGGCGAGCGAGTAGCTACCACCGCCGTTAAATACCACCACAGCATCTTCAGCCACAATAAAGCTAAGGTTATTATTGTGGCCCGAATTATCGTAGGTAGAAGGCGCTGTAGCACCTATAGCAGAATAGACACCATCTATAACCTGTACCGGACGCTGGTATAGGAACGTTGAAGAATCAAGGGTGCCCATATTGGTTTCTAAACCCTTTTCTTGCCACTCGAAATAGCCACCCTCGTAGTTGCTCACATTGGTGTAGCCCATTTCCATGAGGGTTTTTGCCGCCATAGGACTACGGATATTCCTGCCACAATAAACCACAATAGGCGTATCAAAGGATGCAACAGCATCGGCAACATCAAACTCTATCCAGCCCCGAGGAATGTTAATATTTTGATAGATACCCAAAGTACCGAGCAAACTCACCTCATTTTGCGTACGTACGTCTATCACCACCGTGTCGGGGTTTTGCTCTACCTGCAGTAACAGTTGCTCCGCAGAAATATTGGTAATGGCCTGGCTGGCAGCTGCCAGCATTTTCGCTCCCGTTTGTGGAGCTTCATCAGAAAATGCTGTGTTTGAGACAATTAAAGCAAGTGATAATAGATAATTTTTCATAGGGTTTCACAAAATCGTAGTTAGAACTTATCGAAGCCGACCCTATATCAGGGTATAGCATATGCTCACATAAATTAGTTATAGATATATTAGCATAAGCGCAATAGGCTTACACCAGCATCACAACTTCAACGATTTAACCTAAAATGGTCAGCCGTAAAGTGCTAAAACGCTGTAAATAGCGCGGCTGGATACGTGAGTTCACTGTTGGACGAACCCTGCCTAAATAGTGACGATAGCATTTGTAAAAACAAGTATCTGTGCCTGTCTCGGCCTTGGTGAAACTGTAATTACTAAACTTTAGCCGGTTAGCTAAGTCTGACTACTATCATTAGCCACTTTAATTTATATTAGTATTTATTTATATTAAGGATAGACATTATGCAATGCCTCAGTCGTTACTTGGCCTTAATAGCCAGCCTAATTGTGGGCACGGTTGCTAGCTTATTCTCCACCAGCGGCATGGCCTTAACCACAGTTCAATTATCTAGCTCGGCTTATGCCATTATTGGCGAAACCAATAATCGCTCATCCACAAATTTGGGCAACAACGCCAACTTCGGGTTTATTGTAGGGCCTACAAGCGTTTTGTTAATCGACTCAGGTGCTGGCACCTTAGCCGCCAAAGCCATTCAAGACCAGGTTCGGCAAATCACACCATTACCCATCAGCCATGTGATTAACACCGGTGGCCAAGACCACCGCTGGCTCGGCAACAGTTATTTCCAGCAGCAAGGAGCCAAAATAATTGCCAGCCAAGCGGCAACGGAGGATCATAACGAACGCGCTGGAGACCAACTCCAAGGCCTCACCAATACACTTGGTAAGGCCCCTATGGCGGGTTTAGCAGCCACTACCGCCGCTATAACTTTCGAGCAAGACTATCAATTTAACTTTGCTGGCCTAGATATTCACCTTCATCACCAAGGCCCTGCCCATACCCCTGGCGACAGTTGGGTATATATTCCTGGGCTTAAGTTGTTATTTACCGGCGACATTGCTTACGGAGATCGCATGTTGGGTGTTATCGATGTATCCGACAGTCAATCTTGGGTTGAGGTGTTCGAAGCCATGGCGCAGCTCGACACGCAACAGGT